>JACVRX010000126.1 GCA_014534205.1 Jiangellaceae bacterium | reverse complement strand
GCCTGGTGCAGCGGGTACGGGCATTGGATGCGTTCGTGAACGACGTCTACACCGACCGGGTCGTGGTCAAGGACGGCGTGGTCCCCGAGTGGATCATCGACGGCTCGCCAGAGCTGCGGCCCAGCGGCGCGCTCGTGCACCGCCCAGCGGTGCGCGCCCAGGTGGCCGGCGTGGACCTGGTTCGTAACCGCGACGGCAACTGGCGCGTCCTGGAGGACAACCTGCGGGTACCGTCCGGCATCGGGTACGCGATGCAGAACCGCCGGCTCACCGAGACGGTGTTGCCCGAACTGCCCCGCCCGGCCGGACTGCTCAGTGTCGAGGACACGCCCGCCCTGCTGTACCGGGCGCTGCGCGACGCGGCCGCTCCCAGCGCCGGCGACGACCCCCACGTCGTGCTGCTCAGCCAGGGACCGGACGACTCCGCGTGGTTCGAGCACCGCATGCTGGCCGAGGAGATGGGGGTCCCGCTGATCCGCAGCACGGAGCTGCTCGTCTCCGACGGCGTCGCGCACCGGCTGCGGGACGGCAAGCGGTACCGGGTCGACGTGATCTACCTGCGGATGGGCGAGGACAGCCTGATGCACTCGCCGGGTGCGGACGGCATGCCGCTCGGGCCGAGCCTGGTGTCGGCGCTGCACGCCGACACCGTCGTGCTGGCCAACGCGCTCGGCAACGGCATCGGCGACGACAAGGCCGTGTACGCGTACGTGCCGAAGCTGATCGAGTACTACCTCGGCGAGCGGCTGCTGCTCGCCGACGTCCCGACGTACCTGTGCGGGATCCCGGAGCAGCGGACCGAGGTGCTGGGCCGGCTCGCCGAGCTGGTCTGCAAACCGGTCGACGGCTACGGTGGCGACCGTATCGTGATCGGCCCGCACGCCTCGGCCGAGGATCTCGCTGCGGTACGGCGGCAGATCCTCGCCGCCCCGCACCGCTGGGTCGCCCAGGAGGTGGTCCGCCTGTCCACGCATCCGGTGTTCGACGGCCACCAGCTGGGCCCGCGGCACGTCGACCTGCGCGCCTTCGTCTTCACCGGCACCGAGTCGGTGGTGGCGCCGGCGGCCCTGACCCGCGTCGCACCCGCCGGGAGCATGATCGTGAACTCGTCCCGCGGCGGCGGCTCCAAGGACACCTGGCTGTTGGGATAGGGCCGTTACGGTCAGGACACAACTCCGAAACGAACGGCGCACACCCTGGGAGATCTTGGGGTGTGCCTTCGACCGCCCCCAAGGAGGTCCTGCACATGTGTGGAATCGGCGGCGAGCTGCGGTTCGACGGCGGCGCGGCGGATGGCGACGCCGTCCGGGCGATGCTGCCATGCCTGGAGTCCCGCGGACCCGACGGTGAGGGCTTCTGGCAGCGCGGACCCGTGGCGTTCGGGCACCGGCGCCTGAAGATCATCGACCTGTCCGAGACCGGTGGGCAGCCGATGACCGACGAGGACCTGGGCCTCACCCTGGTGTTCAACGGCTGCATTTACAACTACCAGCAGCTGCGCGATGAGTTGCGCGGGTACGGCTACCGTTTCTTCTCCACCTCCGACACCGAAGTGATCCTCAAGGCGTATCACCGGTGGGGCGCGGACTGCGTCAAGCATTTCCTCGGCATGTTCGCGTTCGCGATCGCCGAGCACCGCAGCGGAACGGTGATGCTGGCCCGGGACCGGCTCGGCATCAAGCCGATGTACCTGGCCGAGACCTCGGGCCGGCTCCGGTTCGCCTCGACCCTGCCGGCGCTGCTGGCCGCCGGTGACGTCGACACGTCGCTGGACAAGGTGGCGCTGCAGCACTACATGACGTTCCACTCGGTGGTGCCGGCGCCCCGGACGATCGTCAGCGGGATCCGCAAGCTGCCTCCGGCCACGGTGCGGGTGATCCGGGCCGACGGCAGCAGCACCGAGAACCGCTACTGGGAGGCGTCCTTCACCCGGCGCTCCGACCTGCGTACCCGGCAGGAGTGGGCGCAGGCCGTCGACGAGGCGCTGCGGGTCGCGGTGGAACGCCGGATGGTGGCCGACGTGCCCGTCGGCGTACTGCTCTCCGGCGGCCTGGACTCGAGTTACGTGGTGGCGCTGCTGGCCGAGTCGGGGCAGCGCGGGCTCACCACGTTCAGCATCGGCTTCGAGGCCGCCGCCGGCGAGGAGGGCGACGAGTTCCAGTACTCCGACATCATCGCCAAGCAGTTCGACACGGTGCATCACCAGATCCGGATCGGCCGGGACCGCTTCCTGCCCGCCGTGGCACGCACCGTCTCGGCCATGAGCGAGCCCATGGTCAGCCACGACTGCGTGGCGTTCAACCTGCTCAGCGAGGATGTGTCCAAGCAGGTCAAGGTGGTGCAGTCGGGTCAGGGCGCGGACGAGATCTTCGCCGGCTACAGCTGGTACCCGCCGCTCGCCGACGTGCCGCGGGACCGGGCCGTCGACGCGTACGCGAAGGAGTTCTTCGACCGGCCCCACGCGGATCTGGCCCGGCAGCTCTCCCCGGAGTGGCTGATCGACGCGGACGTGAGCCGGGAGTTCGTCGCCGCCGACTTCGCCCGGCCCGGCGCGATCACCGCGGTGGACGCGGCGTTGCGGCTGGACTCACAGGTGATGCTGGTCGACGATCCCGTGAAGCGGGTGGACAACATGACGATGGCGTGGGGGCTGGAGGCGCGCGTGCCGTTCCTCGACCACGAGCTGGTCGAGCTCGCGGCGG
>JACVRX010000020.1 GCA_014534205.1 Jiangellaceae bacterium | reverse complement strand
GATTAGCCGACAACGCCAGATGTACGCCGGTGACGTCATGTCCAGCGTCGACGCAGCGCGCGGCCGCAACGGCAGAGTCGACGCCGCCGGACATGGCGGCCAGGACCCGCATCACGCCACCCGAGCGGCCCGGGCCCGCTCGACCACCGGGCCGATCACGTCGGCGACGGCGGTGACGTCGCGGCCGGTCGACGTGTGCCCGAACGTGAACCGCAGCGACCCGCGAGCGAATTCCGGCGGGACACCCATGGCCGAGAGCACGTGCGACGGCTGCGGCACGCCGGCCGTGCACGCGCTCCCGGTGGAGCACTCGATGCCGACCGCGTCCAGCAGCATCAGCAGCGCGTCGCCGTCGCAGCCGGGGAAGGAGAAATGCGCGTTGGCCGGCAGCCGGCCGGATGCGGACGGGTCCCCGTTCAGCACCGCGTCCGGCACGGCAGCGCGCACGGCGTGCACCAACGCGTCGCGCAACCGAGCCAGCCGCACCGCCTCGGCCGGCTGCGCCAACGTAGCCGCTGCGAGGGCGGTCGCGAAGCCGGCGACGCCGGCGACGTCCACCGTCCCGGACCGCACGTCGCGCTCCTGCCCACCCCCATGTAGCACCGGCACGAGTTCGACGTCGTGGCGGACGAGCAACGCGCCGGCGCCGAGCGGACCGCCGATCTTGTGCGCGGACACCGTCATCGCGGTCAGCCGGTTGGCCGCGAAGTCCACCGGCAGCTGCCCGACGGCCTGCACCGCGTCGCAGTGCACCGGTATGCCGTAGCGCTCGGCCGCCGCGACGATCTCCCCGATCGGCTGAAGCGTGCCGACCTCGTTGTTCGCCCACATCACGGTGACCAGCGCTACCGAGCCCGGGCCACGCGACAGTGACGACCTCAGCGCCGCCATGTCCACCCGGCCCCGCTGGTCGACCGGTAGCCATTCGACCACCGCGCCAGCCACGTCACCGAGCCATCGCACAGACTCGAGCACGGCGGAGTGCTCGACGGCCGACGCGAGAACCCGGACCCGGCGTGGGTCGGCGGCCCGGCGCGCCCAGTACAGGCCCTTCACCGCCAGGTTGTCGGCCTCGGTGCCGCCGGAGGTGAACACCACCTCGCCGGGCCGGGCGCCCAACGCCGCGGCCACGGTGTCTCGGGACTCCTCCACGATCTTGCGCGCCGCCCGGCCTGCGGCATGTAGGGACGACGGATTGCCGACCATGCGCAGCGTCGATTCGACGACGTGGACGACCTCGGGGAGGACCGGCGTCGTCGCGGCGTGGTCGAGGTAAACCGGCAATCCGCTCAGCCTTCGCGTTTCTTGATCTCCTCGGTCGCCAGCGGCAGCACCGTATGCAGGTCGCCGACGACACCGAAATCCGCCATCGCGAAGATGGGCGCTTCGCGGTCCTTGTTCACCGCGACGATCGTCTTCGAGGTCTGCATGCCAGCGCGGTGCTGGATCGCACCGGAGATGCCGGCCGCGACGTAGAGCTGGGGCGAGACCGTCTTCCCGGTCTGCCCGATCTGGTAGGCGTGCGGATACCAGCCGGAGTCGACCGCGGCGCGCGATGCGCCGACCGCGGCACCCAGCACGTCGGCCAGTTCCTCCACCGGCCCGAAGTCGCCCGCAGTGCCGCGGCCACCGGCGACCACGATCTCGGCTTCGGCGAGGTCGGGCCGGCCGGTGGCCGCCCGGGGCTGCCGCTCCACGATGCGGGCCCTCGTGGCGGACTCGGGCAACTGGATCTCGAGCTTCTCCTCGACCGGCGTGGCGGGCGCCGGCTCGGGGGTAACGGCATTCGGCTTCACGGTGATCACCGGCGTGCCGTGGGTGATCCTGGACCGCACCGTATACGCCCCGGCGAACGCCGACTGCTCGGTCGTGAGTTCCGCCGTGACATCGGTGGCGTCGGTAACGAGACCGGAACCGAGCTTCACCGCGAGCCGGCCGGCGATCTCCTTGCCGTCGAGGCTGGATGTGATGAGCACGGCAGCCGGCGCGGCCGAGCTGGCGACCGTCGCCAGTACCTGGGCCTTCGGCGCGATGACGTACTCGTCCAGCTCGGCCGCGTCCGCGATGTAGACCTTCGTCGCGCCGTAGCGGCCGAGCGTGTCCTTCGCCGACTCGTACCCACTGCCGACGAAGACCGCTGCCGCGTCCCCGATCCGGCGTGCGATTGTCAACAGCTCCGTGGTCGTCTTGCGGACGGTGCCGTCGGCATGGTCGACGAGAACCAGCACCTCGGTCATACGAACTTCCGCTCCGCCAAGAACTCGGCCAGGCGGGCGCCGCCGTTGCCGTCGTCGTCCACGATCTCGCCGGCGGACCGCGGCGGACGCTTGGTGACCTCCGTCACAACCGACCAGGCGGCACTCAGCCCGACCTGGTCGGCATCGACGCCCAGGTCGTCCAACGACCACGTCTGGAACGGCTTCTTCTTCGCCGCCATGATCCCCTTGAACGACGGGTACCGCGGCTCGTTGATCTGGTCGGTCACCGACACGATCGCAGGCAGCCGGGCCTGCACCGTCTCGCTCGCGACGTCGCCATCGCGCCGCGCGGTCACTGTGCCGTCGCCGACGGTGAGCTCGCGGACCGCGCCGATGTGCGGTAAGCCCAGCCGCTCGGAGAGCATTGCCGGGACCACGCCCATCGTGCCGTCGGTGGACGCCATGCCGGTGAGCACCAGGTCGACGTCGCCGCTCTTCTCGATCGCGTCGGCGAGCACCAGTGACGTGGCAATGGCGTCCGAGCCGTGCAGCGCGTCGTCCACCACGTGCACCGCCGCATCCGCACCCATCTGCAGGCCTTTGCGCAGCGCGTCCGCAGCCTGCGCAGGGCCCATCGTCAGCACGACGACCTCCGCGTCGCCGCGCTCCGCGATGGACAGCGCCTCCTCGACCGCGTACTCGTCGAGCTCGGAGAGGATGCCGTCCACGCCGACCCGGTCGGTGGTGTTGTCGTCGGTGAACCGGCGGTCGGCCGTGGCGTCTGGGACGTGCTTGACCAGTACGACGATCTTCATGGCGAGCGACGAGTCTACCGGCCGACGAATCGGGCCTTTCCCGGACCTTG
The DNA here is from genome assembly GCA_014534205.1 of Jiangellaceae bacterium. Taxonomy (GTDB): domain Bacteria; phylum Actinomycetota; class Actinomycetes; order Jiangellales; family Jiangellaceae; genus JACVRX01. The sequence continues at coordinate 18,295 of JACVRX010000020.1, read as the reverse complement.
TTCGACGAACGACCGCATCCCGATCGTGCGGTCCTCGGTGGCGAACAACGCGGTGAAGAGGTGGCGCTCCAGCTCCAGGCCCGTGTCCAGGTCGGTTTCCAGGCCACGGTCGATGGCCTCCTTGGCGGCCCGCAGCGCGTAGGCCGGACCGTGTGCGAAGCGTCCCGCCCACGCCCGCGCCGTCGTGTACACCTCGGCTGGCGCGACCACCTGGTCGACCAGCCCGATGCGCAGCGCCTCCCCCGCGCCGACCAACCGCCCGGTGAAGATCAGATCCTTGGCCTTGGCTGGCCCGATCAACCGGGCCAGTCGCTGCGTGCCGCCCGCGCCCGGGATCACGCCGAGCAAGATCTCCGGCTGGCCGAGTTGCGCGTCGTCGGCGGCGACCCGCACGTCACATGCCAGCGCCAGCTCACAGCCGCCGCCGAGCGCGTACCCGGTCACCGCTGCGACCGTCGGCTTGGCGATGCGCGCCACCGAGGTGAACGCGGCCTGCAGCGGCACCGACCGGTCCACCATCTCGGTGTAGCCGACCTCGGCCATCTCCTTGATGTCGGCGCCCGCCGCGAACACCTTCTCCCCGCCGTAGACGACGACGGCGCGAACGTCGGCCCGCTCCGCCGCCTCGGTCGCGGCCGCGTGCAACTCCGCCTGGACCTGCGAGTTCAGCGCGTTCATCGGCGGCCGGTCCAGCCGGATCGTCGCCACCGCCCGCTCTACGTCCAGCCTGACCAACTCGCCCACGCCACACCCCTCCACCGGTTGGCCGGAGCGTAACCGGTTCGGCCGCTCTGCCCATGCCGCCTTTCCCCGACCCGACGAGCGAGTACGTTGCGAGCATGGAGTACCGCAGGCTGGGACGGTTGGAGCACCAGAGTTCGGTGCTGATCTACGGGGCGGCAGCGCTGTCGGAGGTCTCGCAGGAGGTGGCCGACCGGGCCATCGACGAGGCCCTCGTGGCGGGAATCAACCACTTCGACGTCGCCGCCAGCTATGGAGATGCCGAGTTGCGGCTGGGTGCGGCGATGTCCCGGCTGCGCGACCGCATCTTCCTCGCTACGAAGACTGGCGAGCGAGTGGCCGACGACGCCTGGCGGCAGATCAACGCCTCGCTGGAGCGACTGCAGACCGACCACGTCGACCTCCTTCAGCTGCACTCCATCGGAGACCGTGAGGAGCTGGACCTCGCCACCGGCGCCGGCGGCGCGCTGGAAGCCGCGGTCCGCGCGAAAGCCGAGGGCGTCGTCGGTGCCGTGGGGATCACCGGGCACGGACATCAAGCGCCTGCGACACACCGGGAGGCGCTACGCCGCCACCCGTTCGCCACGGTGCTCACGCCGCTGAACCCGGTGCTCGCCCGGGATCCCGACTACCTGCGCGACTACGAGGCGCTCGTCGAGGAGGTCCAGCGCCAGGACGCCGGGCTTATGATCATCAAGTCGGCCGCGCGGCGCAACTGGCCGGAGAACGCCGAGAAGACGTACACCACCTGGTACGAGCCGTTCGACGAGCAGCGCCGGATCACCGCCGCAGTGGGCTGGGTGCTCGCCTGGCCCGAGGTCACCGGCATCGCTACGCCCGGCGACGTCCGGCTGCTGTCGATGGTCGTCCGGGCTGAGGCGCAGCGACACGTCCTCACCCCGGAGGACGCCGAGTCGGTGCTCCGCGAGGAGCCGGAGTACAGCTCGCCGTTCATCTCGATTCCGTTCTGACGCCGGTGAGTGACGACAAGACCGCCTGGCCAGGTCTGTGGAGTCCGCTCGGCGCAACCTTCGACGGCGAGGCGACCAACGTCGCGCTATGGGCACCACAGGCCAGCAAAGTCGAGGTGTGCCTGTTCGACGGCGTGACCGAAGAGACGCGGATCCTGCTCGCCGACCGGACGTTCGAAATCTGGCACGGCCGTATACCCGACCTGCGGCCGGGCGTGCGTTATGGCCTGCGCGTGCACGGCCCGTGGGAGCCGGACCAGGGCAAGCATTTCGACCCGGCGAAGCTGCTGCTCGATCCGTACGCCCGGGCGGTCACCGGGGAGCTGCGCTTGGACTCGGCGCTGTTCGAGCACGGAGCCGACAGCGCTCCATTCGTGCCGATGGGAGTGGTGGTCGGCCCTTCGGAGTTCGACTGGAGCGGCGACGTCTCCCCGCGCGTGCCGTGGGGCGACACGGTCGTGTACGAGATGCACGTCCGGGGCTTCACGATGCGTCATCCGGACATCCCGGAGCAGTTGCGGGGCACTTTCGCGGGGCTGGCGGACCCCGCGGCGATCCAGCACCTGCTCGACCTCGGCGTGACGACCGTCGAGCTGATGCCCGTGCACCACTACGTCAGCGAGACGCACCTTCTGCACAGTGGCCGCAAGAACTACTGGGGGTACAACACGGTCGGGTTCTTCGCCCCGCACGCCGGATACGCGGCATCCGGCTCGCTCGGCCAGCAGGTTGACGAGTTCAAGGCCATGGTCAAGGCACTGCACTCGGCCGGCATCGAGGTCGTGCTGGACGTGGTGTACAACCACACTGCCGAAGAAGGTCCCACCGGGCCCACGCTGTCGTTCCGCGGCATCGACAACCTGGCGTACTACCGCCAGCACGCCGCCGATCCGGGCCGCTACTACGACTACACCGGCTGCGGCAACACTGTCGACGTCAGCCAGCCGCACGTGCTGCGGCTTGTCATGGACTCGCTCCGGTACTGGGCCGCCGAGATGCACGTCGACGGGTTCCGCTTCGATCTCGCCGCGGCGCTTGCCCGGTCGATGCACGACGTCGACATGCTCGGATCGTTCATGACGGTGATCGAGCAGGACCCGGTGCTGCGCGAGGTGAAGCTCATCGCCGAACCGTGGGACATCGGTCCCGGCGGCTATCAGGTGGGTGAGTTCCCGCACCTGTGGACCGAGTGGAACGACAGGTTCCGTGACACCGTCCGCGACTATTGGCGCGGCCAGGCGCCCGGCGTCCGGGACCTGGCGTACCGGCTCTCCGGGTCGTCGGACCTGTACGGCGACGACGGCCGCCGGCCATACGCGTCGATCAACTTCGTCACGGCTCACGACGGGTTCACGCTGCGCGACGTGGTCTCCTATGACCGCAAGCACAACGAGGCCAACGGCGAGCACAACCGGGACGGCACCGACAGCAACCGGTCCTGGAACCACGGCGTCGAGGGCGAGACCAGCGACCGGAACGTCCTCGCCCTGCGTCACCGGCAGTTGCGAAATTTGCTCACGACGCTGCTGCTGTCGACCGGGGTGCCGATGCTGCTCGCCGGCGACGAGATGGGCCGAACGCAGCAGGGGAACAACAACGCGTACTGCATCGACGACGACACGACGTGGCTGGACTGGTCGCTGCGGACGGAGTATGCCGACCTGCTGGCCTTGACGCGTCGGCTGATCTCACTTCGTCGCGCCCAGCCGGTGTTCCGCCAGCGCCGGCACTTCGATGGGCTCCCGCTTCCCGGCGGCACCCGCAAGGATCTCGCCTGGTTCGCTCGCGGTGGCGCAGAGATGACCCAGGCGGAGTGGCACGACGACTCGCTGCGCACGATCAGCGTATTCTTCGCCGGCGACGCGATCGACACTCGCGGCCCACACGGCGAGCGGATCGTCGGCGACTCGTTCCTGCTCTGCCTGCACGCCGACGCCGACCCCGTGGAGGTCAGCCTCCCGAGCGAGGAATGGGCGCAGAGCTACCAGGTCGTGTTCGACACCACCATGGCCGCCGAGGCACCGCAGACCACGTACGACCCCGGCGACACGGTGACGCTGACCGGCCGCAGCATCCTGCTGCTGCGCGCCACCGTCTGAGCGTGATGAAGGGGATTTGGTGTCGTCAGAGCAGCACCAATCCCCGTTGATCACGTAACTGGTCGGCTGGCAGCCATCAGGGCAGGACCGCCAATCCCAGCTCGGTGGGGCTGGCGAGCAGATCGTGTCGCGGTACGACCCGCACGGTGTAGCCGAACGGGCCGGTGCGCTTCAGGCTCACCTCACCGTCGAAGCGGTAACGGCCGTTCTCGTACTTCTCGGCGACGGCGAGCGACGTGGCCTGCGGGTCGCTGAGCTGGTCGGACTCGTCCACTCGCCCGTGCACGACCTGGACGTCGACGTCGTCGGGCGAGAGCTTGCCCAACCGGACGAAAGCCCGCAGCTGCAGCGGCTGACCCATCTCGAACGCGTCGGCGCCGGAGGCGCTCTCGACGTGCTCGATGCTCACGCCGTCCCAGGCCTCAAGCACCCGCGCCTTCCAGGACGCCAGCGCCTTTGCCCCGCCGAAGTCGTCGTCGAGCGCCCGGCAGGCGCTGGCGGCCGGCCGGTACAGGTGCTCCACGTAGTCGCGGACCATCCGGGTCGCCTGCACCTTCGGGCCAAGCGACGTGAGCATCTGGCGGACCATCTCCAACCAGCGGCGCGGCACACCGGTGCCGTTGATGTCGTAGAACCGGGGCACCACCTGCTGCTCGATGATGTCGTAGAGGGCGGCCGCCTCCAGGTCGTCGCGATGCTCTGGATCCTCCACTCCCTCGGCAGAGGGAATCGCCCAGCCGAACGCCGGGTCGAACCACTCGTCCCACCAGCCATCGCGGACCGACAGGTTCAGCGCGCCGTTGAGCGCGGCCTTCATGCCCGACGTCCCACAGGCCTCGTACGGGCGCAGCGGGTTGTTCAGCCACACGTCGCAGCCCGGAATCAGCTCCTGAGCAAGCCCGATGTCGTAGTCGGGGAGGAAGACGATCCGCTGGCGGACGTCGGGCTGGTCGGTGAACTGCACCATCTGCTGGATCAGCCGCTTTCCGCCGTCGTCGGCGGGGTGCGCCTTGCCCGCGATGACGATCTGCACCGGGCGCTGTGGATGCAGCAGGATCGCGCGCAACCGGTCGGGGTTGCGCAGCATCAGCGTGAGCCGCTTGTAGGACGGCACGCGGCGGGCGAACCCGATCGTCAGCACGTCCGGGTCCAGCACGCCGTCGATCCAGCCGAGCTCGGCCTCGCTGGCCCCGCGCTGCCGGGCGGACTCGCGCAACCGCCGCCGCGCATCGATCACCAACCGCTCGCGCAGCTGCCGCTTGGTCGCCCAGATATCAGCGTCGCGCAGCTTCGCTACTGCCTGCACCCAGCCCTCGCCGTGCTCCACCAGCTCCGCGCCGCCGGCGCGCCGCGCCAGCCGCATCACTGCAGGTGCCACCCAGGTCGGTGCATGCACGCCGTTGGTCACCGACGTGATCGGCACCTCGTTCTGGTCGAACGCGGGCCACAGGCCGGAGAACATCTCTCGGCTCACCTGACCGTGCAGCCGGCTGACCCCGTTGGCCCGCTGGCCGAGCCGCAGCCCCATCACCGCCATGTTGAAGATCTCGGCGTCTCCGCCCGGGTAGTCCTCCGCGCCGAGGGCGAGGATCCGCTCCACCGGCAGCCCGGGTGAGGCATTCTCACCGCCGAAGTACTGCAGGATCAGATCTCGCGGGAACCGGTCGATGCCGGCCGGCACTGGGGTGTGCGTGGTGAACACCGTGCCCGTCCGCGCCGCCTCCAGGGCGGCTTCGAAGCTCAGCCCCTGCTCCTCGGTGAGCTCCCGGATGCGCTCCAGGCCGAGGAAGCCTGCGTGCCCCTCGTTGGTGTGGTAGACCTCCGGCGCGGGTGTGCCCGTCACCCGGCTGTAGACGCGAAGCGCGCGTACTCCGCCGATGCCGAGCAGCATCTCTTGCAGCAGCCGGTGCTCTCCACCACCGCCGTATAGCCGGTCGGTTATCTCCCGCTCCGACTGGCCGTTCTCCTCGATGTCCGAGTCCAGCATCAGCAGCGGCACCCGTCCCACCTGGGCGATCCAGACCGCGGCGGCGAGCCGGCGGCCTCCCGGCAGTCCCACGTAGATGCGCACCGGCGTGCCGTCGCGCTCGCGCAGCGGGTTCACCGGCAGGTTGTTCGGATCGACCAGCGGATAGCGCTCCTGCTGCCAGCCGTCGCGGGACAGCGACTGCACGAAGTACCCGTGGCGGTACAGCAGGCCGACGCCGACGATCGGGACGCCGAGGTCGCTCGCCGCCTTCAGGTGGTCACCGGCCAGGATGCCGAGGCCGCCGGAGTATTGCGGCAGCACATGCGTGATACCGAACTCCGGCGAGAAGTACGCGACGACTCGCGGCGCACTGCGGTCGGCGTTCTGGTACCAGCGGTCCTCGCTGAGGTAGCGCTGCAAGTCCTGGTGCGCGCCGCGGACCCTGGCCAAGAACGTCGGATCCGACGCGAGCTCGTCGAGCCGCTGCGACGGTACCTCGCCGAGGAGGCGCACCGGGTCGTGCAGGACCGCCTCCCACAACTGCGGATCCACCGCGGCGAACACCTCCTGGGCCGGGGGATGCCAGCACCAGCGAAGGTTGCCGATGAGCTCGCCCAGCGGCGACAGCGCCTCGGGCAGCACGGTTCGGACGGTCAGCCGTCGGATAGCTCGCACCGGCGTACGGTAACGCTTGCGAGGCCCCCAACCCGTCTCCGGACCGCTAACTTTGGCCCATGACCGGACGCATCCCGATTCTCGACGTCGAACCCGTCATCGGTTGCGGGCGCTATGTGGCCACAGCGGTCGTCGGCGAGACGTTCGAGGTCTCCGCGACTGTGTTCCGGGATGGCCATGACGCGGTGGCCGCCTCGGTCAGCTTCCGCGATCCCGACGGCAAGGTGCGCCAGTGGGTCCGCATGCGCAAGCGCGAGCCCTGGAGCGACCGCTGGTTCGCCGAGCTCACCCCGGACGCCGAGGGCGTGTGGACCTTCACTGTCGAAGGCTGGTCCGACCCCATCGCGACCTGGCGGCACAACGCCGAGGTGAAGATCCCGGCCGAGATCGACGTGCCGCTGGTGTTCACCGAGGGTGCTCAGCTACTCGAGCGCGCCGCTGCCGCGCTGCCCCGCGGTTATGCCCACGAGCGACGGCTGCTCCGCGACACGGTCAAGGCGGTGAAGGACGAGCGACGCCCACCGCCAGTCCGGCTGGCCGCCGCGCTCGCTCCCGACGTCACGGCCATCCTCGATCAGTACCCGCTGCGTGAGCTGGTGACCGAGGGCGGGCCGCACCGGGTGCGGGTGGACCGGGAGCGCGCGCTGTACGGATCCTGGTACGAGTTCTTCCCGCGCTCCGAGGGCGCCTACCGCAACGCCGACGGCTCGTGGACCTCCGGGACGTTCGATACGGCTGCCAAGCGACTGCCGGCCATCGGCGCGATGGGATTCGACGTCGTCTACCTGCCGCCGATCCACCCGATCGGCCGGACGTTCCGCAAAGGTCCGAACAACACGCTGTCCGCAGGCGAGCACGACCCCGGCGTGCCGTGGGCCATCGGGTCGGACGAGGGCGGCCACGACGCGATCCACCCGGAACTCGGCACGTTCGAGGCGTTCGACAACTTCGTGGCGGCCACCCGTGACCTGGGTATGGAGGTCGCGCTGGACCTGGCGCTGCAGGCGTCACCCGACCATCCGTGGGTCAAGGAGCACCCGGAGTGGTTCAGCAAGCGCGCCGACGGCAGCATCGCCTACGCCGAAAACCCGCCCAAGAAGTACCAGGACATCTACCCGCTGAACTTCGACAACGACGCGGAAGGCATCTACGCCGAGATACTGCGGATCGTCCGACTGTGGATGTCGCACGGCGTGCGCATCTTCCGCGTAGACAACCCGCACACCAAACCGGTCGACTTCTGGCACCTGCTGCTCGACGAGATCCACCAGACCGATCCCGACGTCGTCTTCCTCGCCGAGGCGTTCACCAAGCCGGCGATGATGCACACCCTGGCCAAGATCGGCTTCGGCCAGTCGTACACCTACTTCACCTGGAAGAACAGCAAGCAGGAGTTGTACGAATACTTCACCGAACTCCGCGACTCCGCGCACTACATGCGACCGAACGTGTTCGTGAACACGCCGGACATCCTGCACGCGTACCTGCAGTACGGCGGTCCGCCCGCGTTCAAGATCCGAGCCGTGCTCGCCACCATGCTGTCCCCGACGTGGGGCATGTACTCCGGCTACGAGCTCTACGAGCACGTCGCGGTACGACCGGGCAGCGAGGAGTACCTGGACTCGGAGAAGTATCAGTACCGGCCACGGGACTGGGCCGCCTACGAGCCCGGCGGGCCGCGCGCCGGCCAGTCGCTCGGGCCCTACCTCACCCGGCTCAACGAGATCCGGCGGGCGCACCCGGCGTTGCACCGGTTGCGAAGCCTTCGGTTCCACTGGGTGGACAACGCCGAGATCCTCTGCTTCTCCAAGCGGGAGCTCACGAGCTATGGCGAGGACGTCGTCATCACCGTGGTCAACGTCGACCCGCACAACACCCGCGCCGGCACGGTGTCGCTCGACATGCCCGAACTGGGCTTCGACTGGCACGAGACCTTCGCCGCGCACGACGAGCTCACCGGGCAGACGTTCCACTGGCGGCAGCACAACTTCGTCATGCTCGATCCCGCGGTCGAACCGGCTCACGTGCTGACCGTCCGCCGGTGGGGAACGTGACGCCCGCCGACCACCTGCCGGCACCGGGAACGGACCCGCTGTGGTTCAAGCGTGCCGTGTTCTACGAGGTGCTGGTCCGCTCGTTCAAGGACTCCGACAGCGACGGCGTCGGCGACCTGCGCGGGCTCGTCGACAAGCTCGACTACCTGCAGTGGCTAGGCGTCGACTGCCTGTGGCTGCCGCCGTTCTACCCGTCGCCGCTGCGTGACGGTGGCTACGACGTCTCCGACTACAAAGGTGTGCTGCCGCAGTTCGGCACGCTGGACGACTTCAGCCGGTTCGTCCTGCTCGCCCATGACCGTGGCATGCGGGTGATCGTCGACGTCGTGATGAACCACACAAGTGACCAGCACCCGTGGTTCCAGTCGTCCCGCGAGAACCCCAACGGCCCGTACGGCGACTTCTACGTGTGGGCGGACGACGACATGGGCTATCCCGACGCCCGGATCATCTTCGTGGACACCGAGACGTCGAACTGGACGTTCGACCCGGTACGACGGCAGTACTACTGGCACCGGTTCTTCAGCCACCAGCCGGATCTCAATTTCGACAACCCCGCGGTGCGCGACGCGATGATCGACGCGCTGCGGTTCTGGCTGGACCTGGGTGTCGACGGATTCCGGTTGGACGCCGTGCCCTACCTGTACGAGCGAGAGGGCACGAACTGCGAGAACCTGGCGGAGACGCACGGGTTCCTCAAGCAGATTCGCAAGGTGACCGAGGACGAGTATCCGGACACCGTGCTGCTGTGCGAGGCGAACCAGTGGCCGGGCGACGTGGTGCAGTATTTCGGGGATTATGCCTCCGGCGGCGACGAGTGCCACATGGCCTTCCACTTCCCGGTCATGCCGCGGATCTACATGGCCGTGCGCCGTGAGTCGCGCTACCCGGTGTCCGAGATCATGGCGCAGACGCCGGTCATCCCTACTCACTGCCAGTGGGGCATCTTCCTGCGCAATCACGACGAGCTCACGCTGGAGATGGTCACCGACGACGAGCGCGACTACATGTGGGCCGAGTACGCGAAGGACCCACGGATGAAGGCCAATATCGGGATCCGCCGGCGGCTCGCCCCGCTGCTGGAGAACGACACAAACCAGTTCGAGCTGTTCACGGCGCTGCTGCTCTCCCTGCCCGGCTCACCGGTGCTCTATTACGGCGACGAGATCGGCATGGGGGACAACATCTGGCTGGGCGACCGCGACGGTGTCCGGACGCCCATGCAGTGGACGCCGGACCGCAACGCGGGCTTCTCCACGGCGGACCCCGGACGCCTCACGCTGCCGGTGGTGATGGACGCCGTCTACGGCTACCAGGTCACCAACGTGGAGGCGCAGCTCGCGAACACCTCGTCGCTGCTGCACTGGACCCGGCGGATGATCGAGATCCGCAAGAACAACCCGGCGTTCGGGCTGGGAGACTTCACCGATGTCGGCGGTTCGAATCCCAGCGTGCTCTCGTACGTCCGCATCTACGGCGATGACATCGTGCTCTGCGTGAACAACCTGTCTAGGTTCCCGCAACCTGTGGAGCTCGATCTGCGTCGGCACGACGGCCTTCAGCCGGTCGAGCTCACCGGCGGGGTGCGCTTCCCGCCGATCGGCGAGCTCCCCTACCTGCTCACCCTGGCTCCGCACGGCTTCTACTGGTTCCGGCTGGTGCCGCCGGGCGCCGAGGCGGTCTCGTGAGTCCCGAGGCGGCGGTCGCCCTGCTGCCCGGCTGGCTGCCGCATCAGCGCTGGTTCGCCGGCAAGAACCGGCCGGTGGACTCGGTTCGGGTGGTGGCTGCCCGCCGGTTGGAGGCCGGCTACCCGCAGCTGTGGCACCTGCTGGTGGAGGTGGCGCAAGGGCACGATGCGGACGTCTACCAGGTACCGCTGAGTCACCGGGCCGACTGGCACGACCGGCTCGAGCACGTGCTGCTCGGGGAGTGGGACGGCTACTACGTCTACGACGCGCTGCACGACAAGGAAGCGACCGCCGCACTGCTGCGCCACTTCGACACGCACGAGCGCGTCGACGGCCTCGTGTTCCACACTGAGCCGGGGGCCGTCGTTCCGGTCGGTGAGCAGTCACTCGTGCTCACCGGCGAGCAGACCAACACCTCGCTAGCTTATGGCGACGCTGCACTGCTCAAGGTGTTCCGCCGGCTCGCCCCCGGAACCAACCCGGACGTCGAGATACACGACGTGCTGACCCGCGCGGGATGCGAGTACGTGGCGCCGTTGCTGGGCTGGATCGACGGGGGCTGGGTCGACGGCGCCGGTGAGCAGCAGACGGCGAGCCTGGCCATGCTGCAGAAGTTCCTGATCACCGCGACCGACGGCTGGGCGCTTGCCAAAGCCAGCATCCGGGACCTCTACGCGGAGGCAGACCTGCACGCCGACGAGGTCGGCGGTGACTTCGCCGCCGAGTCCCAGCGGCTCGGTTATGCGACCGCCGAAGTGCATGCGTATCTGGCTGATTTGCTCCCCACCCGTACGCTGGGTCCCAGTGACCTGACGCCACTGGCCGCTCAGATGCACGACCGGCTCGCGGCTGCAGTGCAGACCGTGCCAGAGCTCAACCGGTTCGCGCCGTCACTCCATCGGGCATACGAGCGACTCGGCGAGCTCACCGAACCGGTGATGGTCCAGCGCATCCACGGTGACCTACATCTCGGCCAGGTGCTGCGGACCGTCGTGGGATGGAAACTCGTCGACTTCGAGGGCGAGCCGGAGAAGCCGCTGACCGAGCGGGTGGCACTGGACTCCGCACTGCGCGACGTGGCCGGCATGCTGCGCTCGTTCGACTACGCCGCCCAGGACCTGCTCGCCGCCGACCACCCGGGAAACGGGCAGATCGCCTACCGAGCCGGCGAGTGGGCCGCGCGTAACCGGTCGGCGTTCTGCGACGGCTATGCGAAGGCGGCCGACCGCGACCCCCGCGACGACGAGGTGCTGTTGCGGGCCTACGAGACGGACAAGGTCGTCTACGAGGCGGTCTACGAGGCACGGAACCGGCCCGGCTGGCTGACGATCCCGCTGGCCGGCGCGGAGCGACTCGCCACGCTGAGCTGACCGGCCCGTCATCCCGGCGGGGACGCAAGAAGACAGTAAAGGCCGGCGAGCTTGGCGGCGTCGACGGGACCGAGCTCTGCCCGCAGTGGATTGTTCCGCGGCGCGTTCCCGCCGGCACGGCCTCACGCTAGTGTCGGCGGCATGACAACGGTGCCGTCCTTCCTCGGTGAAATGGACCTGCACCTGATCGGCGAGGGCCGGCACGAGCGGCTCTGGGACGTCCTCGGCGCGCGCGTCCGGACGGCCGACGACGTGACCGGCACGTCGTTCGCGGTGTGGGCGCCTCGTGCCCGCGCGGTGAACGTGGCCGGCGACTTCAACGAGTGGAACCCTAACGAGCACCCGATGCGGCGGGTCGGTGGCGGGATCTGGGAGCTGTTCGTCCCCGGTGCCGGCGACGGCACCCGGTACAAGTTCGCCGTTCACGGCGCCGACGGGACGTGGAAACTACGCGCCGACCCGATGGCGTTCCGGGCCGAAATTCCCCCGGCAACGGCGTCCGAGGTGTTCACCTCGACGCACAAGTGGGCCGACGCCGACTGGATGACCGAACGCGCGGGCACCGATCCCGCACACGGCCGTCCGATGTCGGTCTACGAGGTGCACGTGGGTTCATGGCGGCAGGGCCGCTCCTATCGTGACCTGGCCGACGAGCTCAGTGAGTACGTCGCCGACCGTGGCTTCACCCACGTCGAGTTCATGCCGGTGGCCGAGCACCCGTACGGAGGGTCGTGGGGCTACCAGGTGACGTCCTACTTCGCACCCACGTCGCGCTACGGCTCCCCCGACGACTTCCGTCAGCTGGTCGACAGGTTGCATCAAGCGGGGATCGGCGTACTGCTGGACTGGGTGCCCGGGCACTTCCCGAAGGACGACTGGGCGCTTGCCTTCTTCGACGGCTCGAACCAGTACGAGCATCCAGACCCGCGCCGGGGCGAGCATCCGGACTGGGGAACGTACGTCTTCGACTACGGCCGGCCGGAGGTGCGCAACTTCCTGGTCGCCAACGCCCTGTACTGGTTCGACGAGTTCCACATCGATGGACTGCGCGTCGACGCGGTTGCGTCGATGCTCTACCTGGACTACTCGCGCCCGGAAGGCTGGTGGCTACCAAACGTCTACGGGGGCCGGGAGAACCTGGAGGCGATCTCGTTCATCCAGGAAGTCAACGCCACCGCGTACAAGCGGGCGCCGGGAGCCGTCATGGTGGCCGAGGAGTCGACCGCGTGGCCAGGGGTCACCAAGCCGACGCATCTCGGCGGGCTGGGCTTCGGGCTGAAGTGGAACATGGGCTGGATGCATGACTCGCTGAGCTACGTGTCGCACGACCCGATCCACCGGCAGTACCACCACCACCAGATGACGTTCTCGATGATGTACGCCTACACCGAGAACTTCGTGCTGCCGATCTCGCATGACGAGGTGGTCCACGGCAAAGGCTCGTTGCTGCGCAAGATGCCGGGCGACCGCTGGCAGCAACTCGCCAACGTGCGCGCCTTCCTGGCCATGATGTGGGCACACCCCGGCAAGCAACTGCTGTTCATGGGTGCGGAGATCGGCCAGGAGTCCGAATGGGCGGAGTCCCGCGAGCTGGACTGGTGGCTCCTCGACCACCCGGAGCACGCCGGCCTCCAACGCCTCGTCACTGACCTCAACCGCGTCTACCGGGAGAGCCCGGCGTTGTGGACCCGGGACTCCGACCCGCGCGGCTTCGAGTGGATCGACGCCAACGACGCCGCCGGCAACGTGTTCTCGTTCCTGCGCTGGGGCACCGACGGCTCGGTAATCGCCTGCCTGGCGAACTTCTCTGCCCTTCCGCACGAGGGCTACCGCGTCGGCCTGCCGGTCGCCGGCACCTGGACCGAGGTGATCAACACCGACGCCTCCGACTACGGCGGCTCGGGCGTCGGCAACCTCGGTGCGGTCAAGACCCAGGAGCTCGGCTGGCACGGCCGCGCGGTGTCGGTGAGCCTGCGCATCCCCCCGCTCGGCACGCTGTGGCTGCGCCACGTGCCCGATGTGCCATCCGCCGGGGCCGAGGCCGAGCAGCCGGAGGTCGCACAGCCCACTCCCGTCACCGCTTCGGATCCCAGCGGCGTGACAAAGACTCGGTAAGCCGGCGGAGCGTAGGTCGCCTGGGTCCGCACCAACAGCCGGGTGCCGTGGCTGCCCAATCCGTTCAGGGCCAGCGTCGAGGTGAAATCGATTTTGGTCCCTGAGTCCCGCAGCTGATTGTCCATCCTCGACGGCGACTCCGAAATGTTGATGTCGATCGGACTGCCGCGTCGTGGATGCCGAATGCAGCGATACAGCAGCGCATGCGGTGGATCGACGTTGGACCCCGAAGGAGGACGCGTCATCTGGGTCCTCCGGGACCCCGACCACGCCTGCAGGCGGATAGCGCCTGGGGCGCATCGGACCTATCGACGTCCGCAGTACCGCGCCAGCGTCAATGCCGCGGCAGGGTGGTCGGGCGCTTGACAGAGAGTCAATGCAGCCTGTGGCAACTATGACTGCTCGCGCGGTCGATGGAGGAATTGCTATTGCGCTGTGATCTTGAGCGGAGTTGACTGGGGGTTGAGATCGAAGTGGAGGTTGGAGGCGGTTGGTATGCGCCGGTTGATGATGGTCGCGATTTTTACCCTGACGTTGCTCGGTTTGGCGACGCCTGCGTGGGCTCAGGACGGTCAGGGCGCGGACGAGTTCGTGGTGTTGTCAGGGCGAGCCGATGTGCCTGAGGGCGAGCAGGTTGGCGACCTGGTCGTATTCCACGGCTCGTCCACCGTGGACGGCACAGTCAACGGATCACTGACCGCCTTCGACGCCCCGGTATCCATCTCCGGGATGGTGAACGGGGACGTGGTCGTCTTCAACGGCCAGGTGGAACTGCGCGACGGTGCTGAGGTCACCGGCGACGTCGTATCCCAGCGCGCGCCGACAGTGGCGGAAGGGGCGACGATCGGTGGGGAAACGCAGCGGATTCAGACCAACTTCAACTGGGACGGGTTCGGTTGGGCCGGCCGTCTGGCGTGGTGGCTTGCCATCTCGGTGTCGACGCTGGTGATCGGGTTGGTGCTGCTGTGGCTGGCCGGCCGTGGGGCGCCCAGGATCGTGGAAGCAGGCCGGACCCGGATCGGCCCATCGATCGGATGGGGACTGCTGGCGTTCTTCGGTTTGCCCATCCTGGCCATCATCGCCCTGGTCACCATCGTCGGAATCCCACTTGGGTTGGGCGTTCTCGCCGCACTGGGGCTCATCTATGCCCTCGGGTACAGCGCTGCTGCCTGGTTCCTCGGTCGGCAGATTCTGCCCGCGCAGACCGGCTGGGTTCTGGCTTTCCTGGCCGGCTGGGCGATCCTGCGCGTGCTGGCGTTGGTCCCCGTCCTGGGTGGCCTGGTCGGGTTCGCCGCTTCGGTATTCGGCCTCGGCGCACTGATTGTTGCCATCTGGCGAGCACGGACCACCGCCCGCCCCGCGCCAGCACCCGCCTGACACGCCTCGCGGCCGAGCAGGATTCCGGCCAGGTGACCAGCCAGCGGCCCACCGGAAAGGCCGGGTGGTTGTTACACCGCCACGCGCTGCGCACCGGTACCGGACAAACCCGATGTTGCGGGTTGCGAGCCCACCGGATCCTTGCTTGTGCTGCCGGTGATGCCGCCGGAAAGCGGTGTCAGGCACGTGGTGAAGCACGAGGCCGACAGCTGGGCCGGCGCCGTGACCGTCGACCGTGACGCCGACTGGGATCACTCGGAGGAGGATTTCGGTCGCGCTCGCAGGTGCAGCGGCCAACGGCCGAGCCCGGTTGCGGCCGCGACGTCTGGTGACACGATCCTCTTCCCCTCTGCTGCAGGTGCAGGCTGTAGCCGCCGACGTCGATGAGTTCGCCGGGCGGCGGCGGGATCGTGGCCATTGCGGGGTTCCTTCGCGGTCAGCCGAGAAGACGGGCCAGCATCGTAGGGTCGGCGCCGAGCGCTTGCTCCGCAACGGCCTGCACCCGCTCGGCCAGCATGTCCCGGTCGACGCCGGACCAGTCGATGCCGCCGTGGGGCGGATGAGGGTCGTACTCGATGCCCAGCTGCACTGCGCGGGCGAGGTCGTCGCTGGTCAGCCTGGCCGCGAGCCGCAGGGCGGCATCAATGCCTGCCGAAACGCCCGCCCCGGTGAGGTATCGGCCGTCCTCGACCCATCGCTGCGGCACATACGTTGCCCCGAGGCGGTCGAGGAACCGGTGGTACGCCCAGTGCGTGGTGGCCCGGCGCCCCTGCAGCAGGCCGGCTCCCGCGAGCAGCAAAGAACCGGTGCAGACCGACGCGACGACCTCGGCGGAACGGTCCACCTGGCGCAGGTAGTCGAGAAGCGCCGGGTTGGTGAGCTGTCGCAGCGTGGGTGCTCCGCCGCCTGGGACTACCACGACGTCTGGCTCGGGAACCTCGTCGAGCAGGGTCGGCGCGGCGATACGCACCGGAGTGTCGGTGGGCACATCGTCGACCTGTTCGGCGACCACGACGACGTGATGGCGGGGCTGGACCCCGAACATAGCCTCTACCGTTTCCAGACCGCACATGACCTGCAGCGGTCCGATCAGGTCCAGCGGTGTCAATCCGGGATAAAGCACCCGTCGAAGGTGGCGCTGTGAACGACAAGACGGTCGTCTTCGAAGCGCCGGGACGACGAGCGCACCGGCGCCCAATGCCGCTCCGTAGCTACGAGTGCGACCCAGCGACCGGCATCCGTCGCAGAGGCGTACCACTCCAGCACCATCGGGCCGGCCTTCACCTGGTCTTCGTTGCTCATGCTGGTCCTCCCTCGGTATCGGCGGCTGCCGCGGGTCTTTGCTCTTCACAGCGCCGCGACGTGCCCGGACGTGCTCACTGCGGCTTCGACGGCGCTGATCTCGAAGCCATGGCCGCGGACGATCACCCACGCGCTCGTTAGGTCGATGTCGACGCTGGCAACGCCGGGTAGGTCGGCCAGGACCACGGCGATGGCGTCGACGCAATTCCACAGGACATTCCTGGGACCATGAATCGCAGTTCGTTCATCGCTCCTCTTTGGGCTCATCCTCCGAATTCCGGTCCTCGCAACGACGATGCGTGCAGATCCTGGCGTGGTGCTGACGAGGCGATGGGGCGTCGTGGTTCCCAGCTGATTGCGGCCCCGGCGGTCGTCACAGCACCGCGTGCCGAATGTTCTGTACGCGGTGCGGCTGTGCCGGTCACTCCGCTTGCCGCTCGAGCCGGCGACGGAGGTCCTCGGGAAGAGCAAGGCCGACACGGCGTGCCGCCTGGTCGGCTCTTGGCGCCGCGTGGCCGTCCCCCAACATCACCAATGCAGTGAACGCTCGGCGCTCCAGCGCCGGGTCTCCGACCGAAGCAGCACGCTCCGCGCCTGCCCTCGCATCCATCAGCGCCCGCGCCTGGTTCCCGGTCGCAGCCAAGGCCTGCGCCCGCGTGATCAGCCCGAGCACCTCGTACTTGACGCGGCCGTGCGCGCGGCTCCGCTCGATCGCGGTGGAGGCGCCGTGCATGGCCTGCTCCCACTCCTGGCGGGCCAAGTGCAGCTCGGCGAGCGCCTGCGTGAACCGCATTCGCCACAGCCATCCGTGCACTCCTGAAGCGCGGCGGACCTTGGCGTCGACCTCCTCGGCCAGCGCATCGGTGGCGCCCAGCTCGCCGCGGCGGGCGTAGTTGAACAGCAGGTCGATCCCGGAGCTGGCCAGCGACTCCTCGAATCGGTGCACGCGCCCCGCCGCCCGAGCCTGCTCGGCCAGTGCCTCCGCTTCTTCCAGATCGCCGATGTCCAGGTGCAGCCCGCCGGCCATGGCCAGCGTCCTGGCCAGCCATATCCCGAGGCCGTGCTGCTCGCAGGCCTGGCGTGCCTCGCCGAAGGACTGCAGTGCGTCGGCGTAGCGACCATTGCTGCCGTAAGCCAGGCCAAGCGCGGACAGCGCTCGGACAACGGTGGTGACGTCGCCCACTTCGCGCGCCACGCGAACCGCTTGCGTGCCTGCCTCGATCGCCTCGGCGGATCGTCCAAGCCAGTACAGAATCATTTGCCGCTGCTCGAGCCCTTGCACCAGCGAGGGCAACCGAATCTCGCTCGTTCGGTCGTATGCCGTGCGGTACAGCTCCAGACTCTTCGCCAGCCGCCCCTGCGAGCTCTCCCCCGAGGCCATCGCAGCGAGCGCGGCAGCAGCCAAGTCGTCACGGCCCTGCTGCTCGGCGAGCGCCAAAGCATTGCTGGCATATTTGTGCAGGGCGGCCGTATCGCCCAGCCAGCGCCATACGCCTGCCAGCTCCACCATCAGCGCCGCGCGTTCCGCGGCTTCCTCGTCCGGGAGGTCGAGCAGCACAGTCTCGAACTCCTCGCGAGCCTCCGCCGGCGCGCCCATATTGCACAGCGCCCGCCCACGACGGGACCGGAGGCTCGGCAGCAGCTCAGCCCGGCCCAGCTGCTCGGCGATGCGGATGGCCCGTGCCAGCAGCGTTGCCTGCTCCTGGGGCGCGGCCGTGCGCCCGGCCCGGTCCGCAGTCCGGACCAGGTACTCGAGTGCCTGCTCGCTGCGACCGGCCTGGTCGGCGTGATGGGCGAGCAGTTCCAAGGACTCCTCAACCCGGTCGCCGGCCGTGCGCTCTATCCAGTCGACCGCCATGCCGTGCAGTTCGCGCCGGCGGGCCTTCGGCAGTGTCTCGTAGGCGACCTCCCGCGTCAGGTTGTGCTTGAAGACG
>JACVRX010000050.1 GCA_014534205.1 Jiangellaceae bacterium | reverse complement strand
GGCCGCGCGCCGGTCGCCGATCCACCCGACTGTTGTGGCTGGAACACGTCACGAACGGGCGCGGGGTGCTGCACCTGGACGCCGGCGCAGTGCGTGCCGTGGTGGAGCGGAGGCTGTCGCTGCTGCCCGCCGGCGTCACCGCCGTAGAGGGCACCTTCTCCGCCGGTGACCCGGTTGACCTGGTCGACGAGCAGGACCGGCCGGTGGCCCGGGGACTGGTGAACTATGACTCCACCGAACTGCCGGAGCTGCTCGGCCGGTCGACCCGCGATCTGTCCCGTGAGCTGGGCTCGGCCTACGAGCGGGAAGTGGTCCACCGCGACGACCTGGTGCTGTTGGGGCGCAGCTGAGCGTCGACGTACCACCAGGCCTGCGAGAGAACTTGGCCGACGCCGGTCCCGGTTCGGCTGAGTGGCTCGACCGGCTCCCGTCCTTGACCGCCCAGGTCCTCCACCGTTGGCGACTGCAACTGGACGGCCCGCCGATGCACGGCGCGTGCGCGCTGGTGCTTCCGGTCCGCACAGCGGACCACGTACCGGCCGTGCTCAAGCTCACGTGGCCGCACGACGACGCACGCGAGGAGGACCGCGCTCTGGCGGTCTGGGACGGCAACGGTGCGGTGCGCCTGCTCGCCGTCGAGCCGCAGGCGTGGGTCATGCTGCTGGAACGGCTCGACGCCAGCACCGACCTGTCCACCCTTGAGCTGGACCGCGCCCTCACAACCATCGGTGAGCTGCTCCGGCGGCTCGGCGTTGCAGTCGATACGCCGTTCACACCGGTCGACGAACTCGCGACCGCGTGGATGTCGAAGTTCGCGTACGGGCGCCGCCGCGTGCTTACCGAGGTTCCTCGGCAGGTCGTCGAGGCCGCCGCCGGCGTGTTGCCCGACCTGTTGGGTTCGACATCGCCGGTACTCCTGCACACCGACTTGCATTTCGAGAACGTGCTTGCCGGACACCGCGAGCCGTGGCTCGCGATCGACCCGAAGCCGCGCTTGGGGGACGCCGCCTACGAGGTTGCGCCGTCGTTGTGGAACCGCTGGCTCGAGGCCACCCACGCCGCGGACTTGGGCGCGCACCTGCGCCGGCGCGCGGATCTCGTCGCTGAGGTTGCCGGTCTGGACCGGACCCGCGTCACGGGCTGGGTCGTCGTCCGGGAGGCGGTCAATGCGCTGGACGCTCTCCACACACGTAATACCGAATGGCGGGCCATCTCGGTCGCCGTCGCCGAGGCGTTCCTGCCCCGCCTGCGCTGAGCCCGTCGGTCTGGGTTGGCCTACCCTTCGCGCATGACCGACGACGTGGCAACCGCTGTCCTGAACACGGCGCGTCGCGCGCGCACCGCCGCCGCCGATCTTGCCGTCCGGCCGTGGGCCGACAAGGACGCCGCCTTGTTGGCGATGGCTGACGCGCTACGGGAACGCTCGGCCGAGGTACTCTCCGCCAACGCAGAGGACGTCCACCGCGCCGAACACGCCGGCACCTCCTCGGCGTTGATCGACCGGCTCCGGCTCAGCGACAAGCGGGTCGCCGCCATGGCGGAGGGCCTGCGCCAGGTGGCGGGCCTCGCAGACCCGATCGGCGAAGTAGTGCGCGGTTACACGACCCCGAACGGCCTGCAGGTCACGCAGCGCCGGGTACCCCTCGGCGTCGTCGGGATCATCTACGAGGCCCGGCCGAACGTCACCGCAGACGCGGCCGGGCTCTGCCTGAAGAGTGGTAACGCGGTACTGCTGCGCGGGTCGTCCAGCGCTGCCCGATCCAACGCCGCGATCGTCAGCGTGCTGCGCGACGCCGTCTCCGACGCCGGTCTTCCGGCCGACGCCATCCAGCTCGTCGAGGGCAACGGGCACGACACCGCCAAGCACCTGATGCGTGCCCGCGGACTGGTCGACGTGCTCATCCCACGTGGTGGTGCTGGGCTGATCCGCAGCGTGGTCGAGGAGTCGACAGTGCCGGTGATTGAAACAGGTGTCGGCAACTGCACGGTGTATGTCGATGCCGACGCCGACCTCGACCAGGCGCTCGCCATCGTCATCAACTCCAAGGCGCAGCGGCCCAGTGTCTGCAACGCGGCCGAGACTTTGCTCGTACATGTGGACGTGGCCGACGCGTTTCTTCCCACGGTGCTCGCCGCCCTGCGTGAAGCCGGCGTGACCGTACACGGCGACGAGCGGGTCCGCGCCCACGACCCCGCAGCGGTTCCCGTCACGGACGACGACTGGGCGGCCGAATACCTCTCGCTGGACATCGCGGCCGGCGTCGTCGATTCGCTGGAGGATGCGGTAACTCACATCCGGCGGTGGGGGAGCGGTCACACGGAGGCCATCGTCACCCGCTCGCTGCCGAATGCACGTCGTTTCACAGCGACGGTCGACTCGGCTGCGGTGATGGTGAACGCGTCCACGCGGTTCACCGACGGCGAGCAGCTGGGCTTCGGCGCGGAGATCGGGATCTCGACCCAGAAGCTGCATGCCCGCGGCCCGATGGCGCTTGCCGAGCTCACGTCCACGACGTACATCGTGACCGGCGACGGCCACATCCGCGAGTGAACCCGTGGCGCCGCTAGGCTGCGCGGCATGACGACGCTCACTGCGCTCGCCGCTCAGCTCGGCGAAGGCGAAGCCGTGCCGCCGGAGGTGTGGGGCGGTGGGTTCCTGTTCGTCCTATTGGCGCTACTGGTTGCCGTACTCATCTTCGGCAAGGGACGCCCGCACGCCTGAGGTACCCGCGCCGTCGCTACGGTGTCGGCCGTGGACGGACGAAAGCGGCTCGGGGTCATGGGCGGCACGTTCGACCCCATCCACCACGGGCACCTGATCGCAGCGAGTGAGGTCCAATCCTGGTTTCACCTCGACGAGGTCGTGTTCGTCCCGACCGGGCGGCCCTGGCAGAAGGCGGAGCGGGCCGTCTCGCCGGCCGAGGACCGTTACCTGATGACTGTCATCGCGACGGCGTCGAACCCGCGGTTCTCCGTGAGCCGAGTGGACATCGACCGTCCAAGGACGACGTACACGGTGGATACATTGCGCGACCTGCGCGCCGAGCGCGGCCTGGACTGGGACATGTACTTCATCACCGGCGCCGACGCACTTCCGCAGATTCTCGGCTGGCGTGATCCAGACGAGCTGTTCCAGTTGGCCCACTTCGTCGGCTGCACCCGGCCAGGTCATCACCTGTCCGCCGAAGGCCTGCCCGAGGGCAAGGTCACGCTGGTCGAGGTGCCCGCGCTTGCGATCTCGTCGACCGAGTGCCGAGATCGGGTCATCCAAGGTGAGCCGATCTGGTACCTCGTTCCGGACGGAATCGTGCAGTACATCGCGAAACGTCGGCTCTACCGGGCAGCTGCGGTATGAGATTCTGGATCGGACCAGCCGCCGTAGCGAAAGGCTCGACCGCTTGACCGTCACCCCTCGGGCGATGTCGCTGACCGTCGCGGCCGCCGAGGCTGCCGCCGAGAAACTCGCCGACGACATCGTTGCGTTCGACGTCTCGGACCGGCTCGCCATC
The DNA here is from genome assembly GCA_014534205.1 of Jiangellaceae bacterium. Lineage (GTDB taxonomy): Bacteria > Actinomycetota > Actinomycetes > Jiangellales > Jiangellaceae > JACVRX01. The sequence continues at coordinate 9,615 of JACVRX010000050.1, read as the reverse complement.
ACCGACGCCTTTGTCATCTGCTCCGCGCCGAACGACCGCCAGGTGCGCGCGATAGTCGACGGAGTCGAGGAGCGCCTGCTCGCACTCGGCGCCAAGCCGGCACGGCGCGAGGGTGAGCGTGAAGGCCGTTGGGTGCTTCTCGACTACGTCGACGTCGTCGTCCACGTCCAGCACGCCGACGACCGCCAGTACTACGCGCTGGAACGGCTGTGGAAGGACTGCCCGACGATCACCCTGCCGGAAACCGTGCTCGTCGGCCGCGACGGACGTCGGCCGGCCGACGGCGGAGCGGGCAGGTGAGCCGCCGGATCGTCATCTGGCGGCACGGTCGCACCGAGTGGAACGCCACCGGACGGTTCCAGGGACAGATCGACGTCGCGCTGGACGACGTCGGACGTGAGCAGGCACGCCAGGCGGGGCGACGGTTGGCGGGGTTGCAACCCGGCCTGCTCGTCTCGTCCGACCTGCAGCGGGCTCGGCAGACGACGGCGATCCTCGCCGGTATCACCGGGCAGCAGGTCGTCCTGGACGTCCGGCTACGCGAGACTTATGCGGCGGCCTGGCAGGGTCTGACCGGCGGTGAGATCAGCGCGCGCTACCCGGACGAGTACAAGGCCTGGCGGGCGGGTGACCCGCTGCTGCGGGTCGGCGGCGGGGAGAGCCGGCAGGAAGTGGCCGACCGGGTTGCGGCGACGGTGCGCGACGTGGCCGCCCGGCTCGCCGACGACGGGCTGGCGGTGCTGACGACGCACGGTGGCGCCGCTCGGCTTGGCATCGCGGCGCTGATCGGCATGCCGCTGGAGCGCTTCACCAACATCGGCGGGCTGTCGAATGCGTCGTGGTCAATGCTGCGCGACACCGATCAGGGCTGGGTCCTCGTCGAACACAACGCGGGGACACTGCCCACGCCCGTCGTCATAGAAGAGGGCTGACTAGCGCTATAGCGCTACTCTCGCGCTGTGGCGACGATCCAGATCTGCGATATCCCCCCAAGATGCTACGAGGTTATCCGAGGCGGGCGCGCTCGAAGGGGGAGGTCGATCCAGGGCTATATGCGGGAGCGGCTGCTCGAGATGGCCCGCCGATCAACGAAGGCAGAAGCTGTTGCCGCGATCGAGCAGGCATGGGCTGACGCTGATGTGTCCGACTCGGCGTCGTCGATCGTCGCTGACGTGTCCGCCGACCGGCGATGACGCTCGTCATCGACGCGTCCGCTCTAGTTCGTGCCGGTGTCGGTACCGACGTCGGCGCCAAAGAGCTTCGCACTCGGCTCGTCGCAGAGGACTGCCATGCGCCACATCTCATCGACGCCGAGGTGGGGGATGTTCTCCGACGACGAGCACGTCGAGGAAAGATCAGCAGCGGTCTCGCTCGGCTCGTACTGCGCGAAGTGTCGAACCTCATCGACTTTCGGTACGCACACACCGGCGAGTTCGCAACCCGAGCGTGGGAACTGCGCGAGAACCTCACCATTTACGACGCTCTCTACGTCGCCCTGGCGAGCAGCCTGAACACCGTGCTGATCACCGTCGACCGGCAGCTTGCGGCGGTCGCCGAAGCGGCATGCGCCGTCGACCTGATCGCCGACAACGTCTAGGCAGCGTTTGGATTACGGGCTGGACTGTCCGGTTCGTTATCCTTGCGGAGCCGTACGTCGCGGGGCTGTGGCGCAGTTGGTAGCGCACCTCCATGGCATGGAGGGGGTCAGGGGTTCGAGTCCCCTCAGCTCCACTGGCATTTCCCCACGTCGAAGGCGTTTATCAGTGATCATGCTGCGCCGCGCCGACTTCGGCGTGGAGCGTATGTGGAGCGATGAACGCCAGATAGGCCCCGCTGGCGCCCGCTGAAACGCCCTCAGACGCCGCCTGTCGCTGGTTGGGGTTGCAGTCCAGCTGGTTGGCTTCGATCTGGGCTCAAAGAAGTCCGCAGCCGATCAGCGCGTCCATCACGCCGGGCTCGGACTCGGCCCGGAGATCCGCTCCTTGCTGCGCCAATCGAAGTGGACTAGGCGCCGAAGCCACGCTGGAGGCCCCCATTCAATGACGGGAGCCTCTCTCATTGCCCGAATTCTGTATTCAGGAAGATCCGGATTTAGGCCGTTCCCGAAGTCCGGCAAATACCGCGCGAGGGTCTGGATCGACAACCTGACTTGGAGGCTCGACCGTGGGCACCCAACCTACCCACCAACCGACCGGAGCCGCCCCGGCGCGGCTTAGCCGACCTAATGCGCCTCGTCCGCGACGTGCGGACACTCGAGTACGACCGCAGCCTGGCGCCGGACGACGCGATGAGAAGGAGTCGCGACCGGTTCGGCAAGTACGACGGCCGATTCGACAACGAGGATTAGCCACGAGTGAGCCGCTTCATGGCCCGGAGATCACCCGGCTTCTCCCTCCCAGCAGCAAACCCGGTCACGGCTGTCGAGGCGCGACCACGCAGTGGCGGCTCCTGCCGCGGTCAGGGTTTCGCTGCGAATAGTTGCCAGGCGCCCTCGACGCCCTTAAGCGAATGCGTGCCCAGGTCTTCCATCGCGATGTCGGAGCCGACGACCAGATCGCGGACCGTCCTGGAGGTGCGGATCTCCGCAGGTTTGGCCGTGGCCATCACCCGAGCCGCAATGTGCACCGCGATCCCGCCCACACCACTCTCGCGCAGTTCGATCTCCCCGGTGTGCAGCCCGACTCGGATGTGCAGGCCGATGCCGGCCAGCTCGTCGCGGAGGGCGGCCGCGCAGCGAATCGCCCGGCCGGGGCCGTCGAAAGTGGCTAGGATGCCGTCCCCGGTTGTCTCAACGAGCCGACCTCGGAACTCCTCGATCACGCGGCTGGCCAGCTCGTCGTGAACGGTCAGCACCTGGCGCCAGCGCCGGTCGCCCAGCTGTCTGGCCCGTTGTGTGGAGCCGACGATGTCGGTGAACAGCACCGTCTGGAGCACACGGGTGGCCTCGGTGGACCGGCGGGCACCTGCGAGGAACTGTTCGATCAAGTCCAGGGCCCGTTCTGGCGTTTCCCAGGCCAGCAGCGCGTCGGTCCCTGGAAGCTCGACCAGTTTGGCGTGGGGGATGTGCTCGGCCAGATAGCGAGACTGTTCGATGGGGACGAGCTGAAAGCCCTGCTTGGCGAGCACGAGCGTCGGCGCCTGCACCAGCGGCAGAATGGGACGCGAGTCAAGTTCAAGAAATGTGCTGGTGAAGGCCTGGATGGTTCTCGGGCTGGCCATGGCCCGCTGATACTTGGTCGCCCAGCGGCGAAACCGTTCGTCACCTGCTCGGCTGGCAGCCCATGTCCCGACCAGGGCGTCCGTGCCCCACAGCTGGTCGATCTGGGTCCGAATCCCCTCCGCGACTTCAAGGGGGATTCCGATCGGGTAGTCCTCGGCCGCCACCCACCTGGCCGAGCAGTTCACCAGCACGAGCGCGCTAGTCCGCTCCGGTCTGCCAGCAGCAAACAACAGCGCCATCGCGCCGCCATCGACGTGCGCCATGATGGCGGCCCGCTCCGAGCCGACCTGGTCCAGGACCGCATCCAGTTCTTCGACATACCTCTCCCAGGGCGGCAGCGCGTCCAGCACTACCGGGTCGGAGGCACCCGTCCCGCATCGGTCGAACAAGATCAGCCGCGAGAACGACGCCAGCATGCGCAAGAACAAGTCGAGCCCAGGGTCCTCCCAGGCGATGTCGACGTGGCTGAAAGTTCCGAAACTCACTACCAGGTCCGGCGGCCCTTGACCGAGGACCTGGTAGGCGATCCGATCACGTCCCAGCCAGGCGTACTTGGTATCAGGCTGCACGGTCCCTCCGGACCTAGGCGTCGTGTTCAGATGCTAAGCGGGACAAACACCACGGCCTGGCGGATCGGCACGAGCAGACCGTTGGGCGAGAGCGCAGATTGACACTACCGCTCTGCGAACATGTGTTCGATACTCGGGCCGTGGACCTCAACGACGCCCAACGTCAACAGCAGCGATGGCGTGGTCGCTGGTCAGGTCATCGTCAACGCCACCGGCGCGAAGGTGCCCAAGCATCGGCTCCACCCGCCGGTGCCGGTCCGAGCCCGCATCATGTGGGACCGGGACGGCGAGGAGTGGATCGACACGGCGGCGCTGGGCTGGACCGGCCGGGAGGTGTACGTGCAGATGCCTGACCGGCGCTACCGGTTCACGGCGGTGTGGCTCCCCGCCGTCGACCTGCGGCGGCGCTAGCCGAACCCGACGGGAGCGTCCTCTCCGCTCGGCGCTGGTCCGCCGGTTAGCTCCTCGTCGTTATGGTCACGGGGGTGAGTCCGGACAGCATGGAAGTGGCCGCCATCGTTGCGCGATTGGCGGACCGCCGAGCGGTTCGTACGGAGGCGAACGTCCAATGCGACCTGCACATGCTCTTGGTGCTAACCCGCGAACCTGCGTGGATCATGAAACATGGAGCGAATGTGGAGCCAAACCGGCTCCATGCTCCGCGAACAGGCGGAAAACAGAGCGCACATTGGGGGCTCGGCCCGGGCGTTCACCGCATCGACCGAGGTTCTGATCGTGGAGCGATTTGAATGGCATGGAGGGGTCAGGAGTCCCTCAGCTCCACGGGAACCAGCCGCGCGCAACTCTGCTGTCCGGAAATAGCCGGCGATGCGTCAGCCAGCCGCGCGCAGGCGCAGCTGCGCGCGCAAGGCGTCCAGGTCGACGCCGAGGGTTTGCAGCAGCCGGACTGCCAGTCCGTCTTCGACCTGGAGCAGACCGCTGAGGAGGTCGGTGGTGTTGGCCCGCGGCCGATGTTCAGCCTTCGCTGCCCGGTGGGCCCGGTCGAGGGCAAGCTTGGCTCGGGGCGCCATGGCGAACCCACAGAGCGGACCGCGGGCCAGCCGCCGCCCGCCGCGTCGCCGTCGGGCGTACAACTCGGTGACGGCATCCCGCCCGAAGTTCGCCTCCACGTGCGCCCGGACCCGGGTCAGATCGATGCCCAAGGTCGCCAGCAGCGCCTCCTCGGTCGGCCTTGGACGACCAAGTTCACCGGCCAGCGCGGCAGCGACCCGATCCCGGGTGACGCCCAGCGCGGACAGAGTTTGCACCGCGGGGTCGTCCGAAGCGCCGCGTAACAGTCCGAGCAGCAAGTGTTCAGTGCCCAGCCAGGAATGACCAAGCTCGAGCGATTCCGCGTTCGCGGCCCGCCACGCCACGTCAAGGTCGGGTGCGAACCAATCCCCGTACTTGGTGTCGAATCGCGGCATCGCTACCTCCGCAGCAGCCGTAGCCGCGGCGCATGTTTACGGTGCACTGCCTGCTTGGACACGCCCAGCTCACAGGCGATGGCGGCCCAGGACCAGCCCTGCGCCCGGGCGTGATCGACCTGCAACGCCTCCAGTTGTTCCAGAAGCCGACGCAACGCACCGACTGCAGCGAGTCCGACCTGCGGATCGGTTGCTACTGCCCTCCCAGCAAGCTCGGTCGCATCCTCCACGCCGTCTACATTTGTTGACATTGGGCGCCGGGTCAAGACCTGGTCTTCGGTCGACGTCGAGGCCCAGCGCGCGCGAGAAATTCAGCGCTGATGACGAGTGGCCAGCCGTGAGTGGAGGGTGGGCTGGCGGACGACGGCGACGCGGTCACCGGTACTACGCACCGACACCCGCCCGCCGCGTGTGCGTCGGACGGTGAGGTCGATGATGGCATCACCGATGTGCACGCCTTCCAGGTGAAGGTCGGGTAGCCAGTCCGGTAGATGCGGGTCGATGAGGACAGTGCGAACGGGCGCAGCGGGCCGCAACGCCAGGAGGGCCTGCACGAGCGCGATGATGGCACTGGCCGACCAGGCCTGGGGAGAGCAGGCCCTGGGGTAGACGCCGGGGTGGGGGTACGCGTCGTCGCGAGGGAGCCCGCCGATCACTTCCGGTAACCGGTGGCCCTCGAACATGGCGGCGGCGGCGAAGGTGGCTTCGGCGAGCCGGTGCAGCTGGGTCCAGCAGCCGTAGCGGGCGAGGCCGATGCCGATGGTGCCGGCCTCGACGGGCCAGACGCTGCCGCGGTGGTAGCTGAACGGGTTGTAGGCGGGGTGGTGGGCGGAGAGCGTGCGCACCCCCCAGCCGCTGAACATGTCGGGCGCAAACAGCCGTCGGGCGACCGTTGGGGCGAGCCGAGCCGGGACGATGCCGGCGGCGAGCAGATGCCCGTCGTTGGAGTTCACGGAGCGGACTTGGGCGTGGTCCGGCCCGAGTGCCATCGCGTAGCAACCGTGGTCCGGCATCCAGTAGGCGCGGTGGAAGCGCCGGCGCAGCGTGGCGGCGCGGCGGGCCAGACCGGCAGCGAAGGCGCGGTCGCCCACCGCGGCGAAGGCGAGCGCGCCGTGGCGTAGCGCGGCGTACCAGTACCCCTGCAGCTCGCTGGGCGCTATTGGGTTGTCCACGACCAGTCCATGCTCGTCCACGATGGCTGTGTCCGAGTCCTTCCAGCCCTGGTTCTTCACACCGGCTGACGATCGGCAGTGGTACTCGAGGAACCCGTCGCGGTCCAGGTCGCCGTACCGGTTCAACCAGTCCACGACCTGGCGGGCCACCGGGATCAGCTCGCGCACCGTGGGTAGGTCTCCGGTCCAGGCCAGGTATTGGCCCAGGAAGACCAGGAAATCCGGCCCAGTTGCCCAGTCGCCGTAGTACCCGGTAAACGGATCGACACCGAGTAGCGACAGCGGACCGTGGCGGGCCTGGTGCAGCAGCTTGCCGGGTTCCTCGTCGCGCCAGTCGTCGATGCGCCGGCCGACGTGCGCGGCGTTCAGCCGCAAGCTGTCTCGCAGCATGGTGGGGCCGGCCAACAGTGCTTGCCAGCTGGCGGTCAGCGTGTCGCGGCCGAAGATCTGCTGGTAGATGGGCAGCCCGGCGATCGGGGCGGTGGGCCCGGGCGGCTCGCCGAGCGGCAGGGCGGCCAGGTCCTCCACCGCGGTTTGCCAGGCGACGGCCACGTCGGGGTTACTGCTGGACAGCCGGGTGACCTCGCCGGTGAGGGTGGCGCGGGCTCGGGCGGCCGGGTCACCGGGTTCCATGTAAGTGGGCGGCGGGGCGGCCAGGCGTTTTCCCTCCAGAATCGGCTCGACCAGCACGTTCACGGCCGCCGCGTCGTGGGGCTCGATCTTCAGGTCGACGGTGAACGTGGCCCGATCGGTGTAGCTGACGGGGGCCGGGGCGTGGACCTGGACGGCGGTCGCCGGGCGCAGCTTGGGATGCGCGTAATCCAGCCGCAGCTCGTTCGTGTCGGGGTGCCACCGGGCAATCACGTCGCCGTGCTGTCGGCGTTGCCCGCTCTCGGCTTCCTCGATGTCGGCGAAGTCGCTGTCCACCTCGATGCGCAGCTGCGCGGTGATCACCTGGTCGGCAAAGCTGAGCGCGGTCAGCCGGGACCGCAGCCCCTCACCGAGGAACTGCTCGATCATCAGGTAGACGCCGCGTGGGGGCATGGTGTCCCCGTCGGCGAGCTCGGCGTACGAGAGTTGTGCGTGCGCCCCGACGTTGGCGGTGGTGAACGGCACCGCCTCCCGCCCGTTCACGGTGATCCGTTCCCGGCTGAGCACGCGAGTGTTGCGGGCGAAGAAGCCCTGCGGGCCGGCCCCGGTGATCCGGCCGTGCACGTCGGTGACCAAGGTGCTCCATCCGCTGGCCACGTACAGCAAGTCCGGGCGCACCCGCAGTTGACGGACCCGCGTCATCGACGCCGGCCCACCCGGCTGGCCGCCACCACGATCGAGGCCAGCGCCAGTGCCGCCGCGATCCTGGCCCGGGCTGGGTGCAGGCCGAACACGGTGGTGTACAGGCTGGTCGACTTCGACTCGCCCCCGAATAGCCCGGTGGAGCGCGGAGGCTCGTCGGTGGTGGATGTCTCCAGGTTGTCCTGGCCGTCGTCCGGGCGGTCGGCCCGCTGCCCCTCCACGATGCGGCCGGGACCGAGCAGGTAGACGTCCACCAGCGCCGGGCTCAGCCGCTGTGCGGCCTCCAGCAGTCGGCCGGCGCCACCGGCGAAGACTTGCCGGACCGGGTGCTGCGCCGCGGCGACAATGGTCTCGGCCACCACGCGGGGCTCGTAAACCGGGGGGATCGGCCGGGGCAGCACGCCCATCTTGGACCGGGCATGCTCGAACAGCGGGGTGTTGATGGAACTGGGCAGCACGTCCACGACGTGCACCGGCACCTTGGCCAGTCGCAGTTCCAATCGCAGCGCTTCACCGAAGGCGACCACGCCGTGCTTGGCCGCGCAGTACGCCGCCTGCAGCGGCACCGCCCGCTTGCCCAGCGTCGAGGACACGTTGACGATCACACCGCCACCGGCTCGGCGCAGGTGCGGCAGCGCGGCCTTCATCCCGTGGATCGTGCCGAGCAGGTTGACCTCGATGACCCGGCGCATCTCGGCCAGGTCCATCTCCTCCACCGTGCCGTAGGTGCTCAGCGCCGCGTTGTTGATCCACGTGTCGATCCGGCCGAACCGCTCCACCGCGCGCTCCGACAGTCGGATCATCTCGTCGAAGTCGCTGATGTCGGTAGGTACGGCCACCGCCTCGCCGCCCAGACGCACCACCTCCGCGGCGACCTCCTCCAGCGCTCCCTCTCCACGCGCCGCCAACACCAGCCTGGCCCCGCGCCGACCGAACTCCAGCGCCGTTTCCCGACCGATCCCTGACGAAGCACCGGTCAGCACAACCACCTGCTCATCGACAGGCCGCACCACCGCACACCTCCCAATCCGCACGTGACCAGCCCCGGCAATCGTCCGAGTCGGGTCACCAATGCCTGCATCCGCCCAGTCCGGATGTAGCGTCGTTGCCACCCCGCTACGGGACCAATGCGGCTCAATACCCGCTGTGACGCAAGTACCCGCAGCAGCAGAGCCCGAACCAGGAGCGTCGGATTGGCTACCCGGTGCCGGCGCCGGCTCTGAGCAGTGCGGCGTACAGCGTCAGCCCTGGACCGAAGGCCATAACGACGACGTGGTCGCCGGGCGAAGGGGGGTCGGCCCGGAGGAGGTGCTCCAGGATGAGCAGCACGGTCGCCGAGGAGCAGTTTCCATAACTGGAGAGCACGTCCCGGGACAGTTTGACCTCGGTGTCCAGGCCGAGCTGTTCCGCGACAAGATCGATAATCTTCGGTCCGCCAGGATGGATGACCCAACGAGCCACGTCATCTATGCCCATGCAGTGCGGCGCAAGTAGCTCGTCCACCAGGTGGCGGACGTGCCCGGCGATGAGGTCGGGTACCCGCGGCGAGAGTCCCATCCGGAAGCCACTGTCAGTGACGTCCCAGCGCATGTCCTGTGCGTGGCCGTAGTCCGTCCGGCACGTGAAGCCGACGATGTGAAGACGATCGACGCCGGGCGCTACGACCGCAGCCGCGGCCGCATCGGCGAACAGAGCCTGGGAAACCACTTGCTCGACATCCATGGAATGCCGCGGCTGCACGTGCAGGCTCGGCAGCTCGACGCAGAGCAGGAGCGACGTCAGACCCCGAGCAGTAGCCGCATCGCTCACCGTCACCAGGCCGGGAAGGGCCGCGTAGCAGCCCATGTGACCGATATGCAGCCGCTGCGTCGTACGTGTCATGCCGAACTCATCCGCGAGGATGACGTCCAGACCAGGTGCCGCGTATCCCGTGC
>JACVRX010000060.1 GCA_014534205.1 Jiangellaceae bacterium | reverse complement strand
TGGTGAACGTGGTCATTCCAAGAGAGCAACGGGCGTGGTCAGAGGCCGCCGTAGCTGTGCAGGCCGGTGAGGACGATGTTCACGCCGAAGTAGCTGAACAGGACGGTGCCGTAAGCGATCAGTGATACCACTGACGCCTTGGTTCCCTTCCAGCCAGCAGTGGCGCGCGCGTGCAGGAACGCGGCGTAGGCGAGCCACGTGATGAGCGCCCACACTTCCTTCGGGTCCCAGCCCCAGTAGCGGCCCCAGGCGGCCTCGGCCCAGATCGCACCGAGGATCAGCGGGCCGACCGTCCAGACCGGGAACGCCACGGCGATCAGCCGGTACGACACCTTGTCGAGGGTGGCGGCGGACGGAAGCGAGCCGGTCAGCCCTCCCGTGGCACCGCGGCGCTGCGCCCGTTCGGCGATGATCTGCAGGGCGCTCACGACGGCGGCGACGGTGAACAAGCCGAAGGCCAGGACTCCTGCGCCGACGTGCAATGTAAGCCAGTACGACCGCAGCGCGGGCACCAAAGGTCCCGGCGGCAGGTACAGCACGGTGACGGCGACGGACAGCGTGCCGAACAGCACCAGCAGCACCCAGACGGCGACCGCCCGACCCACTGTCGTCCGAGCAACCAGCAGAAACGTGATCGCCGCAACGAGCGTGGCGGTGATCGAGAACTCGTACATGTTGCCCCACGGCGGGCGCGAGACGCTCACCGCCCGTGCAACCACGCCGGCCGCGAGAAGTGACGTCGCCAGCACCGCTACCGAGAAGCCGATCGACGCCATCCGTGCGGCGCCCGCCACACCGTCGGGCGCGAACTGCGGGGCGTCGACGGCAGCCGGAGGCGCCGCCCCGCCGGCGAGCACCGGCTCCCGTCCGGCCACGGCGGCACGTCGCGCCCGCAGTGCATAGCGGTTGGCGGCGCTGTACGCCAGCCAGCTCACGACGAAGGCGGCTATCGCGCCGCCGACCAGGAACCGGCTCCACTCGCCCACAGTCGCGGTGTCCATGCCACCTCTCCGCCTGCTGATCATCGGGGCGTCGGTGCTGCTCAGACCACACCAGATCCCCGAGGATCATCACACCTTAGAGCCCGCGGTTAGCCGCCGGGCGATGCCGTGGACAATCTCGTCGACCTCCGCCTGCGGGCCGCCGCCGGAGCGCTCAAGTCCCGCTACCTCGACAACCGTTCTGTCGGCGGCGCGCTCCACCCGCACAAACATCCGGCGCCGCCGGACGTACAGCGACAGCAACAGGCCGCCGAGGGCGAGCACCGCGCCGGTGAGCACCAACTCCTTGCCGGCGTTGCGGCTCACCTGGAAGTTGGCCCACGTGACGTAACCGTCGAACGTGACGCTGCCGTATCCGTCCGGAAGCGTGGCCGTCTCCCCCACCGACAGCGCCGCCCGGAACGCGCCGCCGTCGGGTGACCGGAACTGCTCCATCCCGGAGGTGTCCAGCCGGTACACCGACTGGGGCTGGCCGTCGTCGAGACCCAGGTTGCCGTGGAACGCGGTGAAGAACAGCGCCGGGTTACGAGGCTCGGGAAAAACCGAGCGTGGGCCCTGCTCGTCGACGACGGCAGTGGGCAGGAACAACCCCTGGATCCCGATGTCCTCGCCCTGCCCGACGTCGGCTGCAACTGGCACCTTACGCACGCCCAACGACGTGAAGGAGTCGTCCTGCGGAAGGAACGGCACCGGTCCCTCGGCGAGCACGTTGCCGTCGGCGTCGCGCACCGTGATCGCCGGCGCGTAGCCGGGATTGAGCAGGTGGACGAGCGTGCCGCCGGCCTCCAGCGGCTCGTTGACCCGCACCGTGCGGGTCTCCTCGGCGGCGCCCGGCGCGGCCGTGAACCGGACGGTCGCCTCGAACTCCTGCGGTGCTCCGACCTGAGCACCGTCCGCCACGAACTCCATGCGGAACCGATCAAGCTCCAGCGCAAACGGCGGCAGCTCTTGCGGGTCGAACAACGCGCCGGCGGAGAACGTGTCGTACTGGATGACGGAGTTGGCGAACCCCGACCCCTCGGGGACGAGGACGGTGGCGCGGTAGCCGAACAGGCTCCCCGCCGCGACGGCCACCAGCACGAGGACCAGGGCGAGGTGGAAGACCAGGTTGCCGGTCTCATGCAGCCGCCCTGCCTCGGCGGCGAGGGAGTCGGAAGCCGTTTGCCCAGCCGGCTCTGCTGGGAGTCCGGACGCGGGCGACCGTCCCGGGGTCTTCGCGATTCGTGGCGACGGATCTCGCCACGAATCGCGCTCTGGGCGCCCAATTCCCCGTTCGCCCGTCTCCGGACCACTAGAACGCCCGGACCGGCTCTGGCCCGGCTCCGGACCGCTCACCCACCCGAGATCGGCCGCCTCCCGAGCAGTCGAACCCACGCTGCTGCGTTCCACTGCCTTCCGACCCCCAGCCGCCACCTGGAACGCCACACGGAAACGGTGCGAACGCAGCTCGGCGCGGGCGGCGGCGAGGACGTCGTCCCGACTGGCGGCCAACTCGAGCTGCCCGTAGGCCGGCAGCCGAGACAGGTTGCGCGGCGCGGGGGGCAAACCGGTCCGGCCGGCGCGCCAATGCTGCACCGACCGCGGCACGATGCACCCGACGAGCGACACCACCAGCGCGATGTAGATCGCCGCGAACCAGGGCGTGGAGTAGACGTCGAACAAGCCGAGCCGCTCGTACCACTGCGCGAGCTGAGGATTACGGGTGCGGAACTCGCCGACCGCGAGCGGGTTGGCGTCACGCTGCGGCACGAGCGACCCGGGAATGGCCGCGATCCCGAGCAGCAACAGCAGGACCAACGCGACCCGCATCGACGTGAGCTGCCGCCACACCCAGGCGGCGAGCTCGCCGGCCGACAGCGCCGGCGGCCGGCCCGGTGGTGGCGCGGTCGCGGCCGACGCCTCGCGCACCGTCACACTGCCACCTCGAACCCGCCGATCCAGCCCTGCAGTGACGACACGATCCGGGTCCACAGTCCGGTCGCGAGCAGCAAGCCCAGCCCCACCAGCATGGCTGCGCCGATACGGACCACCCACAGCTGATGCCGGCGCACCCAGCGCAATGCACCGAGGGCGCGCCGGTACGCCACGGCCGCGACGACGAACGGCGCCCCCAGGCCGAGGCAGTAGGACAGCGACAGCAACGCGCCGCGGGTGGCGCTGCCGTCGTCGAACGCCAGCGCCTGCACCGCCGCCAGGGTCGGCCCCGTGCATGCCGTCCACCCGATCCCGAACAGCGCGCCGACCAACGGCGCACCGGCCAGGCCGACAGCCGGAGAGATGCGCGAGCGCCACGCCCGCCCGCCGCCGGGCACCCACCCCGCGTACACCAGGCCCAGCAGGATCAGCACGACGCCCATGACTCGGGTGATCGGCTCGGCAAACTCGCGCAACACGGCGCCCAGCCCGCCGAAAAGCGCGCCGTACGACACGAACACGACAGAAAAGCCGAGCACGAACAGCAGCGCCCCGAGCACCACTCGGGCTCGTCGCCCGGCCGCGAGTTCTATCCCGGACAACCCCGTGACGTACGACAAGTAGCCGGGCACCAGGGGCAGTACGCACGGTGACAGGAACGAGACCAGCCCGGCCAGCGCAGCCACCGGCACCGCGACCAGCAGCGACCCGGTGAGCACGGCGTTTGCGAACGAGTCACCCATCGACCGGCGCCGTGTCCTCCGCGGCGACCTGGGTGACGAGGTCCCGCAGCGACGTCTCCGTGATCTGGTCGAGAACCCGTGCCGCCATCCGGCCGGCCCGGTCCACGACCAGCGTGCTCGGGATAGCGCTGGGCGGCAAGGTGTCGCGGAATGCCAACAGCAGCGAGCCGTTCGAGTCGACGACGCTCGGGTATTCGATGCCGAACTCCCGCTCGAACGCCCTGGCGTCGGTCTCGTTGTCCCGGATGTTCACGCCCACGAACCGCACACCGTTGCCGGCAAGCTCTTCGGACACGGCCTGCAGCGCAGGCGCCTCAGCACGGCAGGGCGGGCACCACGACGCCCACACGTTGAGCACGACAACCTCGCCGCGCGCGTCCGCGAGTGAGAACTGCCCACCGCCGAGCAGCGGCCCGGCGAAGGCAGGGGCCGGTCGCCGGTCGGCCGGCGGGACCACCGTGACGACGCCGCTGCCTTCGACGTAGCGGGTCTGCCCCGTCTGGTCGCTCCGACCCACCTGTCCGTCGGTGCAGCCAGCGACTGCCAGCCCGAACGTCAGCAGCAGAGTGGCGACGGCAGCAGCACCGCCATCGCGTTGACGGTGCAGTCCCGTCGCCGGAGCGCCCAGTGGACCTGCCCGCATACCGATCACGCGCCCGCTGCGGACCGACGTCGCCGCCGCGGTAGCAGGTCGGCAGCCGGCTCGCTGTACGCGACCGACACGACGTCGCCGTCCTCGAAGCCGAACGTCGTGACACTGGCCAGCGAGCACTGCCGCTTGCGCGGGTCGTGCCACAGCCGCCGGCCCTCGACCGCAGACCGAAGGATCCAGATCGGCAGCTGGTGCGACACCAGCAGCGCCTCGCGCCCCACTGCCGCCTGGCGGGCGTCGTCGACGGCGGCCCGCATCCGGTCCACGACCTCGGTGTACGGCTCGCCCCACGACGGCCGGAACGGGTTGCGCAAGTACTTCCAGTGCGACAAGCGCAGCAACGACCCGTCCCCGACGCCGAACCTCTTGCCCTCGAAGACGTTGACGGCCTCGATGAGCCGTTCGTCGGTCGCCACCTCCAGTCCGAGTTTCGCGGCGATCGGCGCGGCCGTTTCCATCGCACGCTCCAGAGGCGACGAGACGACCCGGACGATGTCGCGGCCAGCGAGAGTCTCGGCGATCCGCTCCGCCATCGCCACACCGCGCTCGGACAGGTGAAAGCCCGGCAGCCGCCCGTACAGCACCCCGGTTGGGTTGTGGACCTCGCCGTGGCGCAGCAGGTGCACTCGGGTGGGCGTCACGCCGGCCCCGTCCCGACCGCTGCGGCGGCCCGCGCGGCGGCGGGAAGCGCTGCGGCCACCCGGTCCAGCGCCGCCTCGTCGTGCCCGGCGGACACGAACCACGCCTCGAACGCCGACGGCGGCAGGTAGACGCCCCTGGCCAGCATGGCGTGGAAGAACGCGGCGAAGCGCGTGGTGTCCGTCCGCGCGGCCGTGGCGAAATCCGCCACTGGCTCGTCGCCGTCTACGAAGAACACGCTGAACAGGTTGCCTGCGTACTGGACGCGGTGCGCGACGCCCTCCGCGGTCAACGCCTTGGTGACCAGCTCACCCAGGCTGCGCGCGGTCTCGTCGACGCGGGCGTACAGAGCGTCGTCGGCCAGCCGCAACGTCGTGAGCCCGGCCGTCGTCGCGACCGGGTTACCCGACAGCGTCCCGGCCTGGTAGACCGGCCCGGCCGGCGCCAGCAACTGCATCAGCTCGGCCGGGCCACCGAACGCGGCGGCGGGGAACCCGCCGCCCATCACCTTGCCGAACGTCGTCAGGTCGGCCGCGACCCCGTCCAACCCGAACCACCCGGACCGCGAGACCCGGAAGCCCGTCATCACCTCGTCCAGCACCAGCAGCGCGCCGGCTGCATGTGCGGTGTCGCGCAGGAGCGCGTTGTACCCGGCGAGCGGCGGTACAGCGCCCATGTTGCCGGCGGCGGCTTCGGCTACGACGCAGGCGATGCTCGGGCCGTGCTCGGCAAACGCCGCCAGCACCGACTCCACGTCGTTGTAGGGCAGCACGATGGTGTCCGCCGCGCTCGCGGCGGTGACGCCCGGCGTCGCCGGGTGCGCGAACGTCGCGACGCCGCTGCCGGCGCTTGCCAGCAACGCGTCGACGTGGCCGTGGTAGTGGCCCGCGAACTTGACGACCTTGGTCCGGCCGGTCGCCGCCCGGGCCAGCCGGATCGCGCTCATCGTTGCCTCGGTGCCACTGGACGTGAGGCGTACCTGATCCACACTGGTGCGCGCGACGATCTCCTCCGCCAGCTCCACCTCCGGCTTGGTCGCCGTCCCGTACGACGTGCCCAGCGCCACCTGCCGGGCGACCGCGTCGACGACCGCCGGATGCGCGTGTCCGAGCAGCAGCGCACCCCACGAGCACACCAGGTCGACGTACTCCCTGCCGTCGGCGTCGATGAGGTACGGCCCGGTTCCGCGGACCATGAACCGTGGCGTCCCGCCGACCGCCTGAAACGCGCGAACCGGCGAGTTGACGCCGCCTGGGGTCAGTGCCCGAGCCCGCTCGTACAGCGCGTCGCTGCCGGGCGCGTCGGCCGGGTAGGTCACGTGCGGCATTGTCGCAGCGGCTCTTCGGCCGTTTCTCGGCGGCCGCATCTGCACACTCAACTACCCTGCGGTACGTGCCCGACGAGAGGCCGAGCCGTGACGACGTCGCCGCCGCGATCGGGGCCCGCCGCGAGCTGGGACCGGAGTACCAGGACGCCGTCGTCGACAGCTTCCTGGCCGGCGTCGAGAAAGAGATCGACCGGCGAGTGGACGCCCGGGTCGCCGAGCGGCTCGGCGACGAGGCGGCGCTGCGGCGGGGACGGGAGCGGGGCGACCCCGCGCTGGTGCTCGGTTTCGTGTCGCTCGGCACCGGTATCCCGATCACGGCCATCTCCGCGAGCGAAGTGGGCTTCGGTGGGCTGCTGGTGTCGTGGGCCGGAATCGCCGCAGTGAACATCGCGCACGCCTGGAGCCGACGCCGCACCCGCTGATGCTCAACGGCGTACGAAAAGCGCGGCTGCCGACTCTGCATCGGTGAGATGGTGTGGCAGGAGGCGACGATGGCGGACCAGAGCCTGGACCAGACTGTGGACAAGAGTCTTGACGGGCGGACCGAACTGCGGGTACACGGAGTCAGTGGCACCCCGCCGGGGACGATCCTGGGGCACCCAGACCCGCTGCTCAAGCGGATTGCCGGAGACGCCCGGGCCGGCTTCTTCCGGCGCTGGTACCCAGGTGGCCGGTCCGCGGACCTGGACGGCGACCACCGGCTGGAGGCATACAGCTGGGGCGGGTTGACGTCGGGCCCGGCGGCGCGGGCGGCGTGGCTCCTGCTGCTGCCGTTGATGCTCGCCAACCTGGCGCACTGGATGCTCCCCGCGACGCCGGACGGCGCCAGCCGGCGGCAGGTGCTGGCCGGGCACGCGGCCGCGATTCTGCTGCGGCTGTTCGGGCTGGTGCTCACCCTGACCATGTTGCTGACGGCCGTGCTGGTCGCCGTCGACCTGGTGGGCTGGCAGTGCGGGCGGATCCCGCGCTGCGCGTCGTCGAGCCCCTTGCTCGCACCGCTGACCGACGGGTTCCTCGCCACGCCCGGCCGCCGGGTGGCGCTCACGGCGGTCTTCCCGCTTCTGGTGGTGCTGCTCGTCGGGCTGGTCGGCCGGCGCACGCCGCGCACCACCGACGCCGCTCCGGATCGCACGGTGCAGCGCGCGGAGGACGTGCCACTCGCCCGCGGCCAGTTCTGGCACGGCAATCCCGGCATGCCGATGCTGCGGACGACGCACGTCGCCGCCGCCACCGCGTTGCTCGCGGTACTGGTCGCCTGGCCTGCCACCAAGCTGGTCGCGACGGGCTTCGCACTGGTCGTGGGCGCGGTGATCTGCCTCGGTGCACTCGGGATCTTCGCGTACGCGGTGGTGCTGAACAGCGCCGAGGCGGTTACCGGACGCAGCGCCGGCGCGAAGCGGAAACCGGCACCGATGATCTCCGTGACCGGCGCGACGCTGGCCCGCCGCGTCTCCCTGCTGTTGGTTGCGTTTGCCATCGTGTTCTCGGCGTGGGACTTCGCCGAGCCATGGCAAGGCGCTGGCCGGCTGCCCGGGCTGCGCGGGACGATCCTGACCACGTTCGCCGCCGGCGTGGTCATCCTGGCGTTGCTGACCGTCGCCACCGCGCTGCAGCGGCCGTGGGCGCAAGCCGGCGGCGTTCCCACGACGCCGGAGACCCGGCCCGCGATGCGGGGCCTGGGCGGGCCGGCTGTCGCGACGATCGCATACCTGGTGGCCGGAGGTTTCTCGGCGGGCATCACGTACCGAGTTGCCGAGCTGTTGGGATATCCGGTGCTCAGCCAGCGGACGGCCAGTGCGGACCTGCTGCGCCAGCAGCTCATCGCGGCGGATGCGGGACGGCCGTTCGAGGTCCGGCTGGCGGCCGCGACCGCCGAGGTGCCGATCGTCGTGCCGCCCTCGTTCGCCTGGGCCGGTGCCGCAGCGTCGATCATCACGATTTCGGTGCTGGTGATCGTGTCGGTGGTCGCGCTGGCGTTGCGCCGCCGGCTGGAGCCGCTCGCCGACGAGGTGCTGATGTCGCGTCCGGAGGAGACCTCCGGCCGGACTCCCAAAGATCCGCGGGTGCGCCGGGTTGCGCTGGTCGTGGCGCTCGCGTCGCTCACCGAGGGGCTGGGCAAGGTGGTGGGCCGGGTCGTGATCGTCAGCGGCCTGGTCCTGCTGGCGGCGCTCGTTCTCTATGCCGGCGGCGAGGAGAACTGGCGCTTCGTCGAGGATCCGCCGCTTGCCACGCTGACGACTTTCGGGACGTGGATCATGGGCTTGTTCGCGGTCGGCATGGTCGTCGTCGCCTGGCGCTCCTACCGCAACCCGGCACTGCGGCGCACCGTCGGGATCCTCTGGGACGTCGGCAGTTTCTTCCCGCGGACGGCGCATCCGCTCGCTCCGCCGTCGTACGGTGAGCGGGCCGTTCCTGACCTGGTACAGCGGGTGGAAGAACTGTCGGCCGGTACGGGCTCCCGGGTGGTGCTGTCCGGGCACTCGCAGGGCTCGGTGCTGGTCGCCGCCACCATGCTGCAGTTGCCGCCGCAGGTCGCCGACCGGGTCGACCTGCTCACTCATGGCTCGCCGCTGCGCCGGTTGTACGGCCGTTTCTTCCCGGCCTACCTCGGGCCGGACGCGCTGCGCGCGGTGTACGAGCGCGTCGGCGGACGGTGGCGCAACCTGTACCGCGACACCGACCCGATCGGCGCCTGGGCGCTGGACCCGCCAACCGTGGCCGAAGCACCGGTCGACCGCCGGCTATTGGACCCGCGGACGCTGGAAGACGAGATCCTCGGTCACTCCGACTACTGGACCGACGCCGCGTATGCGCGGGCGCTGGCCGAGCTGGCCGAAGCGGAGCGCGCCGGGCAACCCGCCACCGAACCGGAGCTGTCCGGCCGGACAGCTCCACAGCCCGGATCGACGCCGACGGATTCCGTGACAACTCCCGACCCCGGCGAGCTGTCAGCCCGGACAGCTCGCCGACCTGCATAGACGTCGCCGGGCGGCCTGACAAGTCCGGCACGTCCGGCTGCACGAAGGTGCTTGGCCGGCTGCAAAAGCCACTACGGCCCAAAGGCACTACGGCATAGTGGTCGGCCGTCCGACCAGACGGTTCGCGGGAGACCATGGTGCCGGTTCGAGCTCGGCTGTTCCTGGGCAGCGCGCTGATGCTCTTCCTCGAGCTGGCGCTGATCCGGTGGGCCGGCGCGAACGTCGTGCACCTGAGCTACCTGGCGAACTTCGTTCTCCTCGGGTCGTTCCTCGGTATCGGCGTCGGCTTCCTGCGCGCCCGCCGACCGAGAGACCGCACCGGCTGGTCGCCGTTGCTGCTTGCCGCATTCGTCGCCCTGGTCTCCCTGTTCCCGGTGACAGTCGACCAGCGCAGCGCGGACGTGCTGTACTTCACCGCGGTCCAGCCGGCAGGGCCACCGCCGTGGATCGCCCTGCCGGTGATCTTCGTCGCCGTGGCGGCCGTCATGGCCGGGCCGGGTGAGATCGTCGGTCGGTGCTTCCGTGAGCTGCCCGGACTCGACGCTTACCGGTTGGATCTGATCGGCAGCCTGGCCGGCGTGGGGGGTTTCACGCTGCTGTCCTTCCTCGGCGCTCCGCCGCTGGCGTGGGGCGTTGTTGTCGCCGTCTGTTACGTCGTGCTGCTGGCGCGCCGACTGCCGCTGCTGTCCTGGAGTGCGCTGGTCGTCATGCTCGCCTTCCTCGGCATGGAGAGCGTCGCGCCGGGCGTGAGCTGGTCGCCGTACTACGAGGTGCGCACCACCGACCGCATGGATCCGGCCGGGCGCACCGTCTCGATCTCCGCCAACGGCATTCCGCACCAGGACATCAAGCCGGTCGAGCGACTGCTGACGGAAGATCCACGGTACCGGCTCCCGTACGAACGGCTACCGGAGTCCCCGCTGGACGAAGTGCTGATCGTGGGAGCCGGGAACGGCAACGACGTGGCGGTCGCCCTGCACCGCGGCGCGCGCCGGGTCGATGCGGTCGAGATCGACCCGCGGCTGTTGGAGATCGGTCACCAGCGCCACCCGGACGCACCGTACGCGGATGCGCGCGTCGTCACGCACGTCGACGACGGGCGGGCGTTCCTGCAGCGCTCCGATGACAAGTACGACCTGATCATCTTCGCGCTGCCGGACTCGTTGACCCTGGTCACGGGTGCCGCGTCAATCCGGCTGGAGAGCTACCTGTTCACCGAGGAGGCGCTGCAGGCCGTCCGCGACCACCTCCGGCCGGGCGGCGGGTTCGCGATGTACAACAACTATCGGGAGCGCTGGCTCATCGACCGGTTCCAGCAGACCATGGCGGAGACCTTCGGGCACCCGCCGTGCGTCGACACGTTCGGCCGGGCCGGTCAGCTCGCCGTCCTGTCGATCTCGTCCGATCCAGCCGGGCAGCGCTGTGCCGTGGCCAACCCGTCGGTGACTGCGCAGTCGCCACCACCGGCGCCATCGAGCGACGACCACCCGTTCCCGTATCTGCGTACGCGCGGGATACCGGCGTTGTACCTGTTCGTGATCGTCGGGATCCTGGTCGTGTCGCTGGTCGGGGTGCGCCTCGTCGCCGGGCCGTTCCGCACCATGCGCCCCTACGCGGACCTATTCCTGATGGGCATGGCTTTCCTGCTGCTCGAGACCAAGTACGTCACCGGCTTCGCCCTGTTGTTCGGAACCACGTGGGTCGTGAACGCGATCGTCTTCGCCGGCGTGCTATTCGCGGTGCTGATTGCTGTAGAAGTCACCCGCCGCTGGCGGACGCCCCGGATACGGGTGCTGTTCGCTGCTCTGATCGCGGCGCTGCTCGTCGCCTGGTTGGTGCCGGCGGCTGCGCTGCTGGAACTGCCGCTGGTCCCGCGGCTGTTCGTCGCCGTCGTGCTGGCCTTCGCACCGATCTTCCTGGCCAACGTGATCTTCGCCAAGCGGCTCGCGGCCGCCGGCGACGCAGCGACCGCGATCGGAGCCAACCTGCTCGGCGCGATGGTCGGCGGCTGCCTGGAGTACGCCGCACTGGTCGTCGGGTACAACGCCCTGCTGCTCCTTGCCGGCCTGCTGTACGTGGCGGCACTCGTCGCCACCGCCCGGGTCGATCGCGCTGCGCTGGCCGGCGTCCGCTGACCGGCGAACGCGAGTGGGACGCACTGGCGACGACCCGACGTGCCGGTTGCGTCCAGGACGCGCACACCGCCGAGTGGCAGGCTGGTGACGTGGCGCAGTTCGACGTCAGGACGGCGCGAACCGAGCTGCGGCGGTTGATGCCGCTGCTGGACGAGATCGTCGCGCTGCGGGCGGATGCCGCTGAGCTGGCCGCTGCGGTCCAGGATGGCGGCCCGGTGACGCGGCTCGGCGGGCTGGCGGAGCTCAAGGCTGCCCAGGCCCGGCTGGACGAGCTGGTGACGCAGGTCCAGCAGTCGGGTGCGGAGCTCAAGGGGCTGGCGCCGCTGCTGCTGGACTTCCCCGCCGAGCTGAGCGGCGAGACAGTGCTGCTGTGCTGGCTGGAAGGCGACCACGAGCTGGCGTGGTACCACCGGCCGGACCTCGGCTTCGCGGGCCGCCGCCCGCTGCCCTGACCTGCCGGCCGTCTGCGTCTTGCTAGCTGTCTCCGCGTCGAACCGGGCAAATCCCGCCGGCCGACGCGGAGCTGTCTGGCGACGATGCTGACGGCGCCGAGTTATCGAGCGCAGATTCCGACGGGGGTTCAGTGCAGCGTGCGGATGAACTCGACCGCCCAGTACGTCAGCACGACGTCGGCGCCCGCCCGCCGGATCGACGTCAGCGTCTCCGCGATCACCCGGTCGC
>JACVRX010000071.1 GCA_014534205.1 Jiangellaceae bacterium | reverse complement strand
GACCAACTGGTCCAGCCGCTCGGGCGCGGTCGACGCCGGCCCGAGCGTGCAGACGATCTTCGCCCTGGGCACGAGTCCAGGCTCCCACGTGGCGCGCGGCCGGTCTACGAGAGCCGGCCCATGCCGGGTACGAAGTCAGCGAGGACG
Organism: Jiangellaceae bacterium; assembly: GCA_014534205.1. Taxonomy (GTDB): domain Bacteria; phylum Actinomycetota; class Actinomycetes; order Jiangellales; family Jiangellaceae; genus JACVRX01. The sequence goes on along the minus strand of JACVRX010000071.1, from coordinate 9,685 downwards.
CTAAGAGCGAACCGATCGCCGCCCGCGGTCATTACCCGGCCGGCGCCAGCAAGTTGCCAGGCGCGGCAGCGTTCCGGCACAGATCGCGAGTTGTCCGGCCGGACAAGGTCGTCAGACCGCCATCGGGCGGTCCAGCGGCCGCACTGGGGTCGGCAGCCGGGCGGTCCCAGACAGCCAGCCGTCGACGGAGGCCGCACAGGCGCGACCCTCCGCGATCGCCCAGACGATGAGCGACTGGCCGCGGCCGGCGTCGCCGCAGACGAACACGCCGGGCACCGAGGTCTGGTACGACGCGTCCCGCGCGATGTTGCTGCGCCCGTCCAGGTCCACGCCGAGCTGTTCCAGCAAGGCGGAGCGCTCCGGGCCGACGAACCCCATCGCGAGCAACACCAGCTGCGCCGGCATCTCCTGCTCCGTGCCTTCGACCGGCTCGAACCGGCCGCCGGCACTGCGCACCTCGGCCTGCCGCAAGGCACGCACCCGGCCGGCGTCGTCGCCGAGGAACTCCTGCGTCGAGACCGCGTACATCCGCTCGCCACCCTCTTCGTGGGCAGACGACGAGCGCATCATCACCGGCCACGTGGGCCACGGTGTGAACGGCGCCCGGGTGTCCGGTGGCCGCGGCATGATCTCCAGCTGGACGACGGAGGCTGCTCCCTGCCGGTGCACGGTGCCGAGGCAGTCGGCGCCGGTGTCGCCGCCGCCGATGATGACGACGTCCTTGCCGGCTGCAGTGATCTGACCAGGCACCGGCTCGCCCACGGCGGCGCGGTTGGCCTGCGGGAGGAACTCCATCGCCTGCTGGATCCCGTCGAGCTCGCGGCCGGGAATCGGCAGCTCCCGCCAGGCCGTGGCGCCGACCGCGAGCACCACCGCGTCGTAGCGCTCCACCAACTGGTCGCCGCGCACGTCGGTCCCGACCTCGACCCCGGGCCGGAATATCGTGCCCTCCGCCCGCATCTGGTCCAGCCGGCGGTCCACGTGCCGCTTCTCCATCTTGAACTCGGGAATGCCGTACCGAAGCAGCCCACCGATGCGGTCGGCGCGTTCGTACACCGCGACGGTGTGCCCGGCCCGGGTGAGCTGCTGCGCGGCCGCGAGCCCGGCCGGCCCGGATCCGACGACGGCCACCGTGAGGTCGGAGAGCCGCTCCGGCGGCTGCGGGACCACCCAGCCCTCGTCGAAGGCGCGGTCGATGATCGCGCACTCGACGTTCTTGATGGTGACCGGGTCGCTGTTGATACCGAGGACGCACGCGGCCTCGCACGGGGCCGGGCAGAGCCGCCCGGTGAACTCCGGGAAGTTGTTGGTGGCGTGCAGGCGCTCGATCGCTTCGTACCAGTCGTCGCGCCAGACCAGGTCGTTCCACTCCGGAATGAGGTTGGCGAGCGGACAGCCCTGGTGGCAGAACGGGATGCCGCAGTCCATGCAGCGCCCTGCTTGCTGGCCGATGACCGGCAGCACCGCGCGGCCCAGCCCGCCGCCGGGGTAGACCTCGTGCCAGTCGTGGATTCGCTCCTGCACCGGCCGGGTCGGCGCGCCCTGGCACGGCGTGGTGAGGAAGCCGCGGGGATCAGCCATGCGCGGCCTCCATGATCGCGTCCAGCACGTCGCGGCCGTCGCGCTCGGCTGCGGCCCGGGCTTCGAGCACCCGCCGGTAGTCCCTCGGCATGATCTTCGAGAAACGCGCCGCCGCAGCGTCCCAGTCGGCGAGCAGCGCGGTCGCCACCGTCGAGCCAGTTTCCTCCTCGTGCCGGCGCACCAGCTCCCGGACGTCGGCGATGTCGGCCGGCGTCGGCTCTTCGATGTCGACCATCTCGGTGTTCACCAAGGCCGGCTGCAGGTCGAGCACGTAGCCGATGCCCCCGGACATTCCGGCAGCGACGTTGCGCCCGGTCCGGCCGATGATGACCACGGTGCCGCCGGTCATGTACTCGCAGCCGTGGTCCCCGACGCCCTCGACGACCGCAGTGACTCCGGAGTTGCGCACACAGAACCGCTCGCCGGCGATGCCCCGCACGAACAGCTCGCCGCCGGTCGCGCCGTACGCCACGACGTTTCCGGCGACCACGTTGTCCTCGGCGGCGAACCGCGCGGAGCGGTCAGGGCGTACCACGATGCGCGCACCGGACAGCCCCTTGGCCAGGTAGTCGTTTGCGTCGCCTTCCAGCCGCAGCGTGATTCCGGCCGGCAGGAACGCGCCGAATGACTGCCCCGCGGAGCCGATCAGCGTGAGGTCGATGGTGCCGTCGGGAAGCCCCCGGCCCTCGGTCCGCTTGGTCACCTCGTGGCCGAGCATGGTGCCGACGGTGCGATTGACGTTGCGGATCGACAGCTGGGCGCGCAGCGGTATCCCCTGGGTGATCGCTTCGTCGGCCATCGCGATCAGCTCGTTGTCCAGTGCCTTCTCGAGCCCGTGGTCCTGCCCGACACGCTGCCGCCGCGCGCCGCCCTCGGGCAGTTCCGGAACGTACAGCAGCGGCGTCAGATCCAGGCCGGCCGCCTTCCAGTGGTCGACGGCCGCAGCAGTGTCGAGAAGCTCCGCGTGGCCGATCGCCTCGTCCAGGCTGCGGAAGCCCAGGGCGGCCAAGTACTCGCGCACCTCCTCGGCCAGGTACTCGAAGAACGTGACGACGAACTCCGGCTTACCGGTGAACCGCTGCCGCAGTACCGGGTTCTGCGTCGCCACCCCGACCGGGCAGGTGTCCAGGTGGCAGACGCGCATCATGATGCAGCCGGAGACGACCAGCGGAGCGGTCGCGAAGCCGTACTCCTCGGCGCCGAGCAGCGCAGCGATGATCACGTCCCGCCCGGTCTTCAGCTGGCCGTCGACCTGAACCACGATCCGGTCCCGCAGTCGGTTGATGAGAAGTGTCTGTTGGGTCTCTGCCAGGCCCAGCTCCCACGGCGCGCCCGCGTGCTTGATGCTGGTCAGCGGTGCCGCGCCGGTGCCGCCGTCGTGCCCGGATATCAGCACGACGTCGGAGTGTGCCTTCGAAACACCCGCAGCGACCGTGCCGACGCCGACCTCGGCAACCAGCTTGACGTGCACCCGAGCCGACGGATTCGCGTTCTTCAGGTCGTGGATGAGCTGGGCCAGGTCCTCGATCGAGTAGATGTCGTGGTGCGGCGGCGGGGAGATGAGGCCGACGCCGGGGGTCGAATACCGGGTCTGCGCGATCCACGGGTAGACCTTCGCGCCGGGCAGCTGCCCGCCCTCGCCGGGCTTGGCGCCCTGGGCCATCTTGATCTGCAGGTCGCTGGCGTAGCTGAGGTACTCCGACGTGACGCCGAACCGGCCGCTCGCCACCTGCTTGACGGCGCTGCACCGCTGCGGATCATGCAGCCGGTCCGGGTCCTCGCCACCTTCGCCGGTGTTGGAACGGCCGCCGACGCGGTTCATCGCGATCGCGAGCGTCTCGTGCGCCTCCTTGCTGATCGACCCGTACGACATGGCACCGGTGTTGAACCGGCGCATGATGGCCGATGTCGGCTCGACCTCCTCGAGTGGAATGGACGGGCGCACGCCGGTGCGCAGACGGAACAGCCCGCGCAGCGTCATCAGCCGCTCCGCCTGCTCGTCGACGCGCTGTGTGTACGACTTGAAGATGTCGTAGCGCCCCGCCCGGGTGGAGTGCTGGAGCCGGAACACCGTCTCCGGGTCGAACAGGTGTGGCTCACCCTCGCGCCGCCACTGGTACTCCCCGCCGACGTCGAGTTGCCGGTGCGCCGGTGCGACCCCACCCGGCGGGTAGGCCTTGACGTGCCGTTGCCGGACTTCCTCGGCGAGCACGTCCAAGCCGATGCCGGAGAGGCGGGACGTGGTGCCGGTGAAGTAACGGTTGATGACCTCGCTGGACAGCCCGATCGCCTCGAAGATCTGCGCGCCGGTGTACGAGGCCACCGTCGAGACGCCCATCTTGCTCATCACCTTGAGCACGCCCTTGCCGAGCGCCTTGATCAGCTTCCGCACCGCGTCGGCAGGCGCGACATCGGGAAGCAGCACGCCTTGGCGGGCTAGGTCCTCGACACTTTCCATGGCCAGGTACGGGTTCACGGCCGCCGCGCCGTAGCCGATCAGCAGCGCGACGTGGTGCACCTCGCGCACGTCACCCGACTCCACTACTAACCCGATCTGGGTTCGCGTCTTCTCCCGGATCAGGTGGTGGTGCACCGCTCCGGTGAGCAGCAGCGACGGTATGGGCGCCCAGATGGCGTCGGAGTTGCGATCGGAGAGCACGATGATCCGCGCGCCACCGGCGATGGCGGCCGACACCTCGACGCAGATCTCGTCCAGCCGCCGCGCCAGCTCCTCGCCGCCGCCCCCGACTCGGTACAGCCCGCGCACGACATGGGTGCTGTAGCCCGGCAGATCGCCGTCCCGGTTGATGTGGATGATCTTGGCGAGGTCGTCGTTGTCGATGACCGGGAACGGCAGCACCACCTGGCGGCACGACGCCGGCGCGGCGTCGAGCAGGTTGTACTCCGGGCCGATGGTTCCGCGCAGCGAGGTGACCAGCTCCTCGCGGATCGCGTCCAACGGCGGGTTGGTCACCTGCGCGAAGAGCTGGCTGAAGTAGTCGAACAGCAGCCGCGGCCGGTCCGACAGCGTCGCCACCGGCGTGTCGGTGCCCATGGAGCCGAGCGCCTCGGCACCGGTTCGGGCCATCGGCGCCAGCAGGAGGCGCAGCTCCTCGTGCGTGTACCCGAACGTCTGCTGCCGACGCGTGACGCTGGCGTGCGTGTGCACGACGTGCTCGCGGTCCGGCAGGTCGGACAGGTGCACCAGGCCGGCGTGCAGCCACTCGTCGTACGGCGCGGCAGCGGCGAGCGTGGCCTTGATCTCGTCGTCCTCGACGATGCGGTGCTCGGCGACGTCCACGAGGAACATCCGGCCCGGCTGCAGCCGTCCCTTTCGCACGATCGACGCCGGATCCAGGTCGAGCACGCCTGCCTCGGAGGCGAGCACCACCAGCCCGTCGTCGGTGACCCAGAACCGGCCGGGTCGCAGCCCGTTGCGGTCGAGCATCGCGCCGACCCGGGTGCCATCGGTGAAGACGACGGCGGCCGGCCCGTCCCACGGCTCCATCACCGTGCTGTGGAACTCGTAGAACGCCCGCCGCTGCGGGCTCATCTGCGCGTGGTTCTCCCAGGCCTCCGGGATCATCATCAGCATCGCGTGCGCCAGGCTCCGGCCGCCCAGGTGCAGCAGCTCCAACACCTCGTCAAAGCTTGCCGAGTCGCTGGCGCCAGGCGTGCAGATCGGGAACAGCCTGGACAGCTCCCCGGGGACGAGCTCGCTCGCCAGCTGCGACTCGCGGGCCCGCATCCAGTTCCGGTTGCCCATCACGGTGTTGATCTCACCGTTGTGTGCGATGAACCGGTACGGGTGAGCGAGCGGCCAGCTCGGGAAGGTGTTGGTCGAGAACCGGGAGTGCACCAGCGCCAGCGCTGAGGCGAACCGCCGGTCGGAGATGTCGGGAAAGAACGGCTCCAGCTGCCCTGTGGTCAGCATGCCCTTGTAGACGAGGGTCCGCGCGGACAGGCTCGGGAAGTAGACCGGCGTTTCCCGCTCGACCCGCTTGCGCAGGCAGAACGCGCGACGGTCCAGCGCGATCCCCCTCACCGGCTCCGGCTCGGCGGCGACGACGAACAGCTGACGGAACCGCGGCATCACGCTGCGCGCAGTGAAGCCGAGGATCTCCGACGAGGTGGGCACTTCCCGCCAGCCGAGGATGTCGAGTCCTTCCTCGGCAGCGATCTCCTCGACCCGTTCCATGGCGGCGGACTCAGCCGTGTCGTCGTCCGGCAGGAACGCCAACCCGACGGCGTACGCACCCGCCGGAGGCAACGCGAAGTCGACCATCGCACGCAGGAACTCGTCCGGCACCTGGACCAGCAAGCCGGCGCCGTCACCGGAGTCGGGCTCGGCCCCGACGGCTCCGCGGTGGTTCAAGTTGCGCAAGGCAGTCAGCGCCTGGTCGACGATCTCGTGGCTCGGCACGCCGGACAGCGTGGCGACGAAGCCGATGCCGCAGGCGTCGTGTTCGAACCGAGAGTCGTAGAGACCGTGAGACGGCAGGTCGTGGCGCATCGGGGCTCCCGTCGTCGGGGTTGGCGGCGGGCGCGAGGGACTGCGCTGGCCCTGCGGGTTTTCGGTGGTCGTCACCACGCTGGCTACGGTCTGGCTACGGGGGACGTCAGCCGAGCCCGGTTTCCACCACGTTGCCGAAAGCATACGTTAGAGCGGCCGCGGCCGCGCCGAGGAGGAACTGGCGCAACCCGCCGTACCACCACGGCCGCGAAGTGACCCGGGTGACCAGAGCACCGCACACGAACAGCCCGAGCAGAGCGACGATCGCCGCCGGCCACAGCACGTGCGCGCCGAACAGGTACGGCAGCATCGGCAGCACCGCTCCGGCGGCGAACGACAGGAACGACGAGACAGCCGCAAGCCGGGGCGACGGCAAGTCGTCCAGGGTCACGCCGAGTTCCTCGCGCGTATGGACGTTCAGTGCGGTGTCCGGGTCGCGGTGCAGCTGGCGCGCCACCTCGGCCGCCAGCTGCGGGTCCAGCCCCTTGTCGACATACATGGCGGCGAGCTCTCGCTCCTCGGCGCGCGGGTTGTCGATCAGCTCCTGGCGCTCGATCGCGATCTGCGCCTTCGCCAGCTCGGCCTGCGAGGCGACCGAGGTGTACTCGCCGGCACCCATGCTGAACGCGCCCGCCGCGAGCCCGGCCAGGCCGGCAAGGACGATGACGTTTCGTTCATCCGTCCCGCCGGCGACGCCGGCAATGAGCGCGAAGTTGGAGACCAGCCCATCCATCGCGCCGAACACCGCGGGCCGTAGCCAGCCACCGGTGACGTCGGGGTGCTCGTGCATGACGAAAACGCGCTCCGCGGTCATGCGGCGCAGGTTACGTAGGCGGTTCGACGCCGGACAACGATGGTGAGGCTTGCCTTACGCGCAGCTCCTCGCGGCCTGGCCGGACCCGTGCCGAGACGGCAATGTACACAACGGCGCCGGCCAACAGCACGATCGACGTCCACACGTTGAACCGCAGTCCCCAGAGCTCCCGGGCCGGGTCGATGCGGAACGTCTCGATATACGCGCGGCCCGCGGTGTATATGGCGACGTACAGCGCGAACACTCGTCCGTGGCCCATCCGGAACCGCCGGTCCGCCCAGACCAGGACGAGCGCCACCAGGACACACCACAATGCCTCGTAAAGGAATGTCGGGTGGAACGTCTCCACGTCGGCGAACTGCTCCGGCCGCTTCCCCGCGTCGATGCGCAGCCCCCAGGGCAGATCTGTGGGCCGGCCGAACAGCTCCTGGTTGAACCAGTTGCCCAGCCGGCCCACCGCCTGGGCCAGCACGATCCCAGGAGCCAACGCGTCCGCGAGCGGTGGGAACGGGATGCCGCGGCGGCGCGCGGCGATCCAGCCGCCGAGCACCCCGAACGCGATCCCGCCCCAGATGCCGAGGCCGCCTTCCCAGATCTGCAGAGCCTTGGCCGGGTCGCCGCCGGCTGCGAAGTAGGTTTCCCAATCCGTGGCCACGTGGTAGAGCCGAGCGCCGACGATGCCGAACGGCACCGCCCACACCGCCACGTCCACGACCTCGCCCGGCTGACCGCCTCGCGCCAGCCAGCGGCGGTTGCCGATCCAGAGCGCGAGCACGATCCCCGCGATGATGCACAGGGCGTACGCCCGGATCGGCAGCGGTCCCACCTGCCACTCGGCCACCGGCGGGCTGGGAATGGCGGCCGGCGCCATGAGCGTCAGGCCGGAAGGGAGCACGGCCCGACGCTACTCGTTACGTGTGCAGCGACCGTTCCGGGTCGCATGCTCAAGCCAGCCCGCTCACCGCGGCACATCATGCGCCATGTCGTAGCCGTAGTCGCCGCCCTGATCGTCCGGCCCCGTGCTGATGTCAGTTCGAGCCGGCTCCGTGCGTCGCCTTTCGACGGACGTGGCGTGCGCCGGATCGACCGCGTCGTGCGCCTCGTCGTACTCGTAGTCGCCGGCAGCCTCGGGCTGCGCCGCACGCTCCTCGTGCACCGTGGCCTCCCGGATCGAAGTCGTCGCCGGGTGCTGAGCCCAGCCTGCCATGCCGAGTACGCACACCAAGAGCACGTCTGCACTCGGTGGGCCGGGTTGGACGGCTCCACGAGTCGCCGCTTCAGGAACGCGCGAAGACGTTCGAGAATGCGCTGTCCCGCATCGGTGTCGAAATCCAACGGGTAGTCGTGGCCGAGGGACGGCTGGTGGTTGTCGGGCCAGCACACCGCCGGGTGCTCGATTCCAAGCGCGCGGGGTTCTGGGGGCGCTCGGAGTGCGGCCGAGCGGCTCGGCGTTGCCCACCGTGATGAGCGCCGGTGGGAATGCGGAGGTGACGTTGCCCATGACCGACGAGCTGGCGAACGCCGGGGCGTCGAGGAAGAGGCGCGTGCCCGAGTATGCCTACGAGCTCGTCCGTGGCGCTTCCGACTACGCCGCCGCCGTGCACCCACAACACGAGTGGCAGCGCCGCCGTCGCCAACGCCAAGCGGACGACGTCGAGCTGCATGGCGTACTGGTCGCCGTAGCGCTCTGTTACGAGCACGGCGAGGTCGCGTGGGGCGTGCTTGTCGAGCCCACGCTTGGTCTGCGCGCCGGCCGAGGCCAATACCCTGCGCACGGAGCAGCCCGGCTGGGCGAGGGCTCATCAGCAGACTGTCGCCTTCAGCGACCGCGGCGCACCAGCGCTGGATTCCGATCACCCGAGCCGGCCTTGGTGGTGGGTACGAGCGGCGTCCTCTGGTCGCTCATGCGCCAGACTTCGTTCCCTGCCGCCGCACACCAGCAGCCAACTCAGCGGCGAGCGTCGCGGCTGCGCCCGCGCCGGCGCGCTCGTCCGGAGCGTCCAGCAGGCACCGGACGAACGCTGAGCCGACGATGACGCCGTCGGCGAAACGCGCCACCTCGGCCGCCTGCTCGCCGGACGACACGCCGAGGCCGACGCCGATCGGCAGCTCGGTAGCCCGGCGGGTGCGCGCGACCAGCGCGGCGGCGTCGCTGCTTACCTGTTCCCGCGCGCCGGTGACACCCATGGTCGATGCGGCGTAGACGAACCCCCGGCAGGCCTGGACCGTCAGCGCAATACGCCGGTCCGACGACGACGGCGCGACCAGGAACACCGTGTCGACGCGGTGCCCGCGCGCAGCTGCGAGCCAGTCATCCGCCTCGTCCGGGATGAGATCGGGCGTGATTACGCCGGCGCCGCCTGCGGCCGCGAGGTCACGGGCAAACTGTTCGGCGCCGTAGCGGTCGATCGGGTTCCAATAGGACATGACGACGGTCGGCGTGCCGGTGCCGGCAACGCCCTCCACCGTGCGCAACACGTCCGCTGTGGTCGTCCCGGCTCGTAACGCGGCGTCGACCGCACGCTGGATCGTCGGCCCGTCCATCAGCGGGTCGCTGTAGGGCAGGCCGACCTCGACCACCTCGACACCGGTCTCGACCATCGCCCGCAGGGCGGTGATCGCCCCAGGGACGCTCGGGTAGCCAGCCGGCAGGTACCCGACGAGCGCCGCGCGGCCCTGCGCCCGGGCGGCCTCGACCGCGTCACCGCTCGCCGCCCGGGTGCCCAGCGCCGGGCTTCCGGGGGTCACCGGTCCTCCACCGTCGGATGGGTCACGCG
>JACVRX010000011.1 GCA_014534205.1 Jiangellaceae bacterium | reverse complement strand
GTCCAGCACAATTTCGGCCACGTACGGCGCGTCGTCGGCACGCCGGACGGTCACACCAGCGGCGCTGCTCACGCGATCGACCCTAGTCCGCCCGAGGCCAGCGATACTCGGTCCTGGTGCACGTGCGCTGCCGAGCTCCAAGCCCGGCCGGAGCCGGCCGGCAGCCGCTCACAGTGAGTCGCGCTGCCAGTCGTAGGGCTCGTCTCGTATCCGGGCGCCGCGCTGGCCGTCGACGGCGCGGTCCGCGCGTTCCCGAGTTTGGTCGGCGCTGGGATGCGCGCGCGTCGGCGACCAGCCGTGTGCCACCCGGACGAGCTCGCTGAGCTCCCGCTGGACGTCGTGCACCCGCGGCACGTCGGACAGCACGATGGTGCCGTGCTCGCTCGCCGCGGACACGTTGAGCGACCCGCAGCGGAACAGCCGGTCCAGCAGGTCCTGCTGGTATGCGACGTCGTTGATACGGCCGAGCGGGATGTCTCGGCCGAACCGGTTGAACACACCCTGCCGGGTGATCAACCGCTCGTTCGTCACCGTGTATGTGCTGGTGAGCCACACCAGGAACGGCCACAGCGACCAGCGGATGACCACGATCGCGCCTGCCGCCGCCGCGACCCACCGGCCGGTCAGCGCGCTGCCTTCGCTGGGCAACACGCCGAACGTGAAGCCGACCGCCGCCGCCACGGCGAGCAGCACGGCGACCGGGGGAACGAGGGCCTTCGCGTGCGTGCGCATGTGCATGACGACGCTCTCGCCCTCGCCGAGCAAGCGCTGAGGGAAGCCCACCTGGCCAGGGTAACTACGTGATCGCGTCGGTATGGCCGGTTGCAGCCAATCCTCCACTGGCGGTTGCGACGCATCGGAAGCGCGCAGCCAGGCGTCGAGGGCCCCGATGAATGGTCCATGGTTTCGCCGGAACCGTGAGAACTTACGGCTGCTCTTGAGCAGGAGACCGGCAGTCCGGCTGTCCCGACTCTTCCGACCGCAGCGACAGGCGCCGATAGTCCAGCAGCTCCGCTGCAGCCACGACGGACGCGCCGTGGCTTCCGGAGGACCTTCACTACCTCCCAGATGTCGGGGCCGAACGCAACTGCCACCCGGCGACCGCTGGCCATCCTGTGAAGACGATCCCGGGTGCTCGGCCATGCGCAGCCCTTCGTTGACCAGCCGCTCCGCGGGACCCGAAACGGTCGCCCGGGGATTCCGTGCGCTCGGCGCCGCAAGATGGTCAAGAGGTCTTCGTCGAAGCGAATGGACAGCGGTGCACTCAGGTAGCTCATGCATTGCATGCGCTACATGCGCAACTTCCAGAATCACCCGGCGTGTGGACGGACGTGGCTCACGTCGCCGGCGCCAAGCACGACGACACCGGACGCGGTCTGCAGCACCAGTCGGCCGTCGTCGTCGACGTGGGTTGCCCGCCCGGAGACGGCCCGACCACCGGGCAGTTCCGCCCGCACGTGCTGGCCAATCGTCTCGCAGCGATCTCGGTAAGCGGCGGCCAACCATAGATGTGGGTCGCCTCTCCCGTCTCGCCATTGCTCGTAGCACCGCGCCAAACGGTCGAGCACGACTTCCAGGAGCCGGTCCCGATCGACCTCCGCGAATCCAGCGGTGGCGAGCGACGTCGCTTCGTCCGGAGCTGCGGAGACGTTGAGCCCGATGCCTACGACGGCCGCCGGAGCAACCGCGCCGTCGACGCGCTCGACCAGGATGCCCGCCAGCTTCCGTCCGTCCAGCAGCACGTCGTTGGGCCACTTGAGCGTCGCGGCGGTCCCCGGGTAGGACTCCAGTGCCTCGACCACGGCATCGCCTGCCAGCAGCGGCAGCCAGGGCCAGCGGTGTGCCGGTACGTCCGCCGGGCGCAGCAACAGCGACACGGCCAGGCCGGTCCCCGGCGGCGCGTGCCACGCCCGGCCCAGCCGGCCGCGCCCAGCCGTCTGGTAGTCGGCCACCAGCACGGCGCCCTCGTCCGCTCCCGAGCGGGCCAGAGCCGCCATATCGGCGTTCGTCGAACCGGTCTCGGCGACCCGGCGCACCCGCCACTCGATCATCCGGCCGGCCTCACCCGTTCATCACGGCGGAATGGCCGCACTGGGATCTGAAGACCAGCCATGTCGCCATGATCAACGCATGAAGGGAGAAGCACGTTGCCGACGTCAGCCAGTGTTCTGCAAACCCGCAGCGACGCCGTTGACCGTGAGCTGCAGCAGCCGGTGCAGCGCGGATTCGTCGGCGGAGTCGCCGCGCAGCCCGCGCAACGCCCGCAACTGCAGGTAGGACAACGCGTCGACGTACGGGTTGCGCAGCGCGACGGCGCGGCCCAGCACTCGGCGGTCCTCCAGCAGCCGGCTGTGATCGGTCACCGCGAGCACTTGTTCGGTAGTGCGGGCGTGCTCGTCCAGGATCAGCGCGGTGAGCTCCGGCCGCCCGCCCAGTTCCAGGTAACGCTCGGCGATGCGGCGGTCGGTCTTCGCGAGCGACATCTCCACGTTCTCGAGCATGACCGTGAACAGCGGCCAGGACGCGTACGCCCGACGCAGCAGGGACAGATCGCCCACTGCGACGAGCCCGGTGCCCAGGCCGAACCAACCGGGCAGGTTGACCCGGGTCTGCGCCCAGGAGAAGACCCAGGGGATCGCGCGCAGGTCGCCAAGAGATGTCGACGCGGCCTCGCGGCGCGCCGGTCTCGATCCGATGCGCAGCGAACCGATCTCCTCGATCGGCGTCACGGTGGCGAACCAGTCGGCGAAGCCGTCGGCGTGGACCAGCTGGAGGTAGACCTCGCGCGCCGCCTTGTCGAGCACGGCGGCCACGTCGGCGAACTCCGCCGCGGCGTGCCGCGCCCGTTCCTCGACAGCAGGCGTGGAGGCGAGCAGCACGGCTGCGGCGACCTGCTCCATGTGCCGGCGGGCGATCATCGGGTCGCCGTACCGCGCGAAGACCACCTCGCCCTGCTCGGTCACCTTGAACCGGCGGGCAACGGAGCCGGGCGCCTGCGCAAGCACCGCTCGGTTGGCCGGCCCACCGCCGCGGCCGAGCGCACCGCCGCGGCCGTGGAACAACGTGAGCGTCACCGCGTGCCGGGTCGCCCATGCGGCTAGCCGCGCCTGAGCGTCGTAGAGCGCCAGCGTCGCGGACACCGGCCCGATGTCCTTCGCGGAATCGGAGTAGCCCAGCATTACCTCCATCCGCCGTCCCGTGGCGGACAACCGGCGTTTGGTCTCCGGCAGCGAGATGACGCCGTCCATTACGTCGATGCAGCGCGCCAGGTCGTCGCCGGTCTCGAACAGCGGCACGACGTCGAGCACCAGTTCCCGGCCGCCGAGGGCGTGCCGCGCCAGCTCGTGGACCGCCGCGACGTCGTCGGCTGACCGGGTGAAGGAGACGACGTACCGGCGGCACGCGTCGGCGCCGTAGCGCTGCTGGATCTGTGCCATCACGCGCAGCGTCGACAGCACTTCTTCGGTGCCCTCCGACAACTGGCGCCCGGCCCGCACTTCGGCAACCGCGACCGCGTGCGCGGAGCTGTGCTGGCGGACCTCCAGTTCCGCCAGATGGAAGCCGAAGGTCTCCACCTGCCAGATCAGGTGCTGCAGCTCCCCGTAGGCCGGCCGTGAGGCGCCGGCTGCTGCCAGGCTGCTCTGGATGGTGCGTAGATCGGCGAGAAGGTCCACGGGCGAGGCATAAGACAGGTTGGCGTTGCGCTTGCGCGTGGCGCGCACCCGTTCCGCCGCGAGCAGAAGGGCAACCCGGTGCGGCTCGTTCGGTGATCGGACGACGAGGTCGCGGACCAGCTCCGGATGAGCACCCCCCGCGTCGTCGATCAGCCGGCGGACGGCTGCCGACGGTGGCGTGGTTGCGGCGTCGACGGTGAGCGCGCGGCCGATCCGGGTCGCCGCATTTTCGATGCCGCGCAGAACGTGTTCGGCCTGGATCGACATGGCTTGCCGGGTCACGGCGCTCGTCACGTGCGGGTTGCCGTCGCGGTCGCCGCCGATCCAGGAGCCCAGCCGCATGAACGCCGGCACCTTCGCGGGTTGCGTGCCCGCCGCGGCACCGGACAGTGCCGACTCCGCCCGCCGGTACACCTGCGGGATCACCCGGAACAGCACCTCGTCGAAGACGGTCATCGCGGTGCGGACCTCGTCCAAGGGTCCCGGCCGCTGCGCGCGGAGCTGCGCCGTCCGCCACAGGACGTCGACCTCCTCGAGCAGCCGCCGTTGTGTCTCGAGCTGTTCCGACGCGCCGAGCCGCGAGTCGTCCCGGCGCTCCAGCAGCTCGGCGATGCGCCGGATTGCGGTGACCACGGCCCGCCGCCGCGCTTCGGTCGGGTGTGCAGTGAGCACCGGCCGGAACTCCAGTCCGGAGAGCAGTCTGGTCGTCTGCGCCGGACCGTGCAGCTTCGCCACTTCGAGCACGGCGGCCGCGATCGTTCCGGACAGCGGCCGCTCGGCCTGGTCCGCCTCCTGCAGCGCGCGTATCCGGTGCCGCTCCTCCGCCACGTTGACCAGGTGGAAGTAGACCGTGAACGCGCGGGCCACGTCCTCCGCGCGCGCTACCGGCCACCCGGCTGCCAGCTCCTCCGCCTCGGCGGACGCCTCGGCAGCAGCGGCTTCCTCTCGATGCGCTGCAATGGCGAGCTCGCGCAGCTGCTCGACGTCGTCCAGCAGGCTCTGGCCGCCGTATTCGCGCAGGATCGTGCCGAGCGCGTCGCCCAAGACCCGGACGTCCGCACGCAGCGCATCGGGCACGTCGAACTTGGCGGCTTCACGCGAACCAGTCGCCGTGCTGGACACTCATCCAGGGTAGTGACGGTGTTCGGAGCGCTCCGTCCAGCCGCCGGACGCCCACTCCGCGATCCGTGGTCTAGCCTGCGATTCATGACCGCCACGAACGAGGGCGTCGACATTCACAGCACGGCGGGAAAACTCGCCGACCTGCGTCAGCGCCTGGACGAAGCGATCCACGCCGGATCCGAGCGGGCGGTGGAGAAGCAGCACGCCCGCGGCAAGATGACCGCCCGCGAGCGCATCGGCCTGCTGCTCGACGAGGGCTCGTTCGTGGAGTTCGACGAGCTGGCCCGGCATCGCTCGATCATGTTCGGGATGGAGAAGAACCGGCCGTACGGCGACGGCGTCGTGACCGGCTTCGGGACGGTCAACGGCCGCGAGGTCGCGGTCTTCGCGCAGGACTTCACCGTGTTCGGCGGGAGCCTCGGCGAGGTCTTCGGGGAGAAGATCGTGAAGGTCATGGAATTCGCACTGAAGACCGGCTGCCCGATGGTCGGGATCAACGACTCCGGCGGCGCCCGGATCCAGGAGGGCGTAGTCTCACTCGGCCTCTACGGCGAGATCTTCCACCGCAACGTGCTCGCCTCCGGCGTGATCCCGCAGATCTCGCTGATCACCGGCCCGTGCGCCGGCGGAGCGGTCTACTCGCCCGCGATCACCGACTTCACCGTCATGGTCGATGGAACGTCCCACATGTTCATCACCGGTCCCGACGTCATCAAGACGGTGACCGGTGAGGACGTCGGCTTCGAGGAGTTGGGCGGCGGACGGGCACACAACACCAAGAGCGGCAACGCGCACTACCTGGCGAGCGACGAGACCGACGCGATCGACTACGTGCGGGCGCTGCTTTCCTACCTGCCGCAGAACAACCTCGACGATCCCCCCGCCTACCCGCGCGAGGCCGTTCTCACGGTGACCCGCGACGACCAGGCCTTGGACTCGCTGATCCCGGACAGCGCGAACCAGCCCTACGACATGCACCAGGCGATCACCGCCGTGCTCGACGACGGTGAGTTCCTCGAGGTGCAGGCGCTGTTCGCGCCGAACATCGTCGTGGGCTTCGGCCGGGTGGAGGGTCGCTCGGTGGGTGTCGTGGCGAACCAGCCACTGCATTTTGCGGGAACGCTCGACATCGACGCCTCGGAGAAGGCGGCCCGGTTCGTGCGCACCTGCGACGCGTTCAACGTACCGGTGCTGACCTTCGTCGACGTGCCGGGGTTCTTGCCGGGCACCGACCAGGAGTGGAACGGCATCATCCGCCGCGGCGCCAAGCTCATCTACGCCTACGCGGAGGCCACCATCCCGCTGGTGACGGTGATCACCCGCAAGGCCTACGGCGGCGCGTACGACGTCATGGGTTCCAAACACCTGGGAGCCGACATCAACCTGGCCTGGCCGACGGCCCAGATCGCGGTCATGGGCGCCCAGGGCGCGGTGAACATCCTCTACCGGCGGGAGCTGGCCGAGGCTGCGGATCCGGAGGCGCGACGCGCCGAGCTCGTCACCGAATACGAGGACACGCTCGCCAACCCCTACGTCGCCGCCGAGCGGGGCTACATCGACGCCGTGATCCCGCCGTCACGGACCCGGGTGGCGGTGTGCCAGGCGCTGCGCGCGCTGCGCACCAAGCGGGAGACGCTGCCGCCGAAGAAGCATGGCAACATCCCGCTCTAGCGACCGGGCAGCGCCGGCGAATTCGTCAGGCGGGACAACGCGCTGAATGCGCCAACGCCCCGTCCGCTCACTGACAAATCGGGGCGCCCGAGGTTCAGCCGATCGCACGCCGTTGAAGCTTCTCTCAGCTCACGTCGATCAGAGACGTGAGCGATGGCGTCGATCTCGCCGAGGGCGTCAGGGCGGGCGCGCCCAGGAACCTGGATGACCGTGATCGCGGTGGGATGCGTTCTCCAGACGTCGAATGCTGCCGCGTAGGCGTGGATGCGCCTCGGCTCGGGCGATTCGGGAGGCGCGCCAGGGCCGTTCGCCGTCGGAAGACCATCTCACTCGCCGACTGTGCCGTCGATCAGCTCACGGACGATGTCGAGGTGCCCGACGTGTCGGGCGTACTCCTGCAAGACGTGGAAGAGGATCCAGGCCAGCGCAGGCGCGTCGGCCTCCGTGGCGAAGCGGCCACCGGTCTGAGCCCGTCGCGACAGCGGCACGCCGGCCACGATCTGTCGAGACGACGCAGACTCATCGAGGAACTCGGCGATCATGGTCTGCGGTGTTTCGTCGGTTGGCGCATACCACCTACCGTCCGGACCCTGATCGCCCCATGGTTCGTCCGTCGGCTCGCCGGCAAACCCCCAGCGGAACCATCGACGTTCTACCCAGGTGAGGTGTACGAGAAGTTCGAGTGGCGTCCAGCCCGACGGCACCACGCTGCGTCGTAGGTCCGGCTCCTGCAGCCCCTCGAGCTTCCGCAACAGCGCATCTCGGTAGTAGTCCAGGTACGCCTGCAACAATTCGCTCGGATCAGCGAGGGAACGCGCCGGTTCATCGGCGCTCAGTACCGGCTCAGCCACGGCCGGATCCTATGGAACGTCCACCAAGACCGCCCGCACACGGCCGTTAGGGTGAGGCGGTGACCGACGAACCGGTGTTGCGGGTGGAGAAGGGTGAGCCCACCGACGAGGAGCTCGCCGCACTCATCGCCGCCGTCTCGGCGAAGCTCGCCAGTGCGCCGCAGCTTCAGCAGGAACGGCTGTCGAACTGGGCCGCCTACTGGCGCTCGGTCCGCGCGCCGCTCAGGCCTGGCCCGTCGGGCTGGCGCCGCAGCGTGCTGCCGCGTTGAGGCGGCGGTCTAAGGTCGACGCTCGTGACTGAGACGACCACCCGCACCGTCGACGAGATCGCCGACGAGTTCGTCGAGGCGTACGCGAGCCTCGACCCGTACATCGCGACCGAGGCCGGCATTCCGGGCCACGACGCCGAGACGACCGACCTGTCGCCGGAAGGCTTCGCCCAGCGCGTCGAGGTGACCCGCCGCACTCTCTCCGAGCTCGAGGTGGCAACGGCGCGGGACGAAGGCGAACGGGCCGCGGGCGAGGCGATGCGTGAGCGGCTCTCGCTGGACCTGGCACTACACGAAACCGGCCTGAACCGGTCGCTCAACGTGATCGCAACGCCGTGGCACATCAGCCGCGAAGTGTTCGACCTCATGCCGAAGGAGTCCGAGGACGACTGGCGCAACATCTCGGCCCGGCTGCGCGACCTGCCCGGCGCGGTGGCTGCCTACCGCCGGACCTTGCTGGCCGACGCGGCAGCTGGCCTCGCACCAGTGCGCCGCCAGGTGCTCGCGGTCGCCGAGCAGGCACGGCGGATCGCCGGCGGCTTCTTCACCGAGCTTGTCGTGGCGGCGCCCGAGGCGTTGCGGTCGGAACTGGACGCACGCGCCCTCGCGGTTGCGGAGTCGTTCGCCGACTTCGCTCGGTTCCTCACCGATGAACTCGTGCAGCGGGCCGTGGACCGTGACCCCGTCGGCCGGGAGCGTTACGCGGTTGCCAGCCGGTACTTCGTGGGTGCGACGGTTGATCTCGACGAGACATACGCATGGGGCCTCGAGGAGCTGAACCGGATTGAGGCCGAGATGGCCATCGTCGCGGCCACGATCGTGCCCGGTGGGACCGTTCAGGAAGCAGTCGACGCACTGGAGACCAACCCAGTGCGCAAGCTGCGCGGCACCGCCGCGCTGCAGGCGTGGATGCAAGATCTCTCCGACCGGACGATCGCAGCCGTCGATGGGGTGCACTTCGACATCCCGGAGCCGGCGCGACGGCTGGAGTGCCTGATCGCGCCAACCAGGGACGGCGGCATCTACTACACCGGACCCAACGAGGAGTTTTCCCGTCCCGGCCGGATGTGGTGGTCCGTTCCCGAAGGTGTGGACGAGTTCTCGACGTGGCGTGAGACCACGACGGTCTTCCACGAGGGCGTCCCGGGTCACCACCTGCAGATCGCCCAGACGGTGTACCGGCGGGACATCCTGAACCGCTGGCAACGGTTGCTTTGCTGGGTGTCCGGCCACGGTGAGGGTTGGGCGCTCTATGCCGAGCGGCTGATGGCGGAATTGGGCTTCCTCGAGGATGCCGGTGACCGGCTCGGCATGCTCGACAGCCAGGCGCTGCGGGCGGCGCGCGTCGTCGTCGACATCGGTGTGCACCTCGAGCTCGACGTGCCGGACCAACTCGTCGGGCAGGACCACCTCGCGCCCGGCCCGTGGACGGCCGAGGCTGCGTACACGTTCTTGCGCCGGCACACGCGGATACCGGAAGAGAACCTGCGGTTCGAGCTCGACCGGTACCTGGGCTGGCCAGGGCAGGCGCCGTCGTACAAGATCGGCGAGCGGATCTGGCTGGCCGCCCGGGAGGACGTCCGCCAGCGCAAGGGCGACGCGTTCGACCTCAAGGCGTTCCACCGGGCCGCGCTGGACTTGGGCCCAATGGGCCTGGACCCGTTGCGCGAGGCGCTGGACCGGCTGTGACGGTGCCGAAACACACACCGCCATAGGTAGCGGAAGGTCGTGCCGTCGGACAGCATCGCAGGCCAGCACACCGCGGTGCTGGTCGATGGGCGAGGGGTGCGCCCGGTTGGGGGTAGTGCGATGCGACGCAAGAACATAGCGACGGCCATGACTGCGGCGACCGCCATGTTCTGCCTAACGGCTTCGATGGCGCTGCCCGCCGCGGCGCAGACCGTCTCCGACCCGATCGTCGGTGGCATGGCGGGACCACTAAGCCTCGCCGTGGGAAGCGACGGCACGGTGTACGTGGCGCAGTCGTTCGCCGGCACGCTGACAGCGATCGATAAGAAGGGCGGCGCGACCGATCTGGCGTCCGTGCCTGGCGCTTCGCTCAGTGGTGTGGAGGCGCTCGGCAGGGGCACCGTCACCTACACGACGCGTGTCCCGGGAGGACCGGCACCCGTCACCTCGGCCGGGCTCTGGCGTGTGCAACCTAACGGCAAGGTGCGTCTGGTGGCCGACCTGCTGGCGTTCGAGGAGGAGAACAACCCGGACCAGGTCAACAGCTACGGGTTCCAGGACCTGACACCCGAGTGTGCGGCACAGGTGCCGGAGGAGATCGGAGGCGAACCGTACACCGGCATCGTGGATTCGCACCCGTACTCGGTGCTGTTGTCCGACGGCTCTTGGATCGTGGCGGACGCCGGCGGCAACGACATCCTCCGGGTCCAGGCGAATGGCGAGATCAGCGTCGTGGCCGTCCTCTCGCCGCAGCCGTTCGTGGTCATGGCGGAGGTGGCCGAGGCGCAAGGCCTGCCGGAGTGCACCATCGGCAGTACGTACAACTTCGAGCCCGTGCCCACCGACGTCGAGCTGGGTCCCGACGGCCTGCTGTACGTCACCTTGCTGCCCGGCGGACCGGAAGACCCCAGCTTGGGAGCACGGGGTTCCGTCTACAGCATCGACCCGGACACCGGTGAGGTCGCCCTGGTTGCGAGCGGTTTCCTCGGCGCGACCGGTCTTGCCGTAGCTCCGGACGGGACGATCTATGTGGCGGAGCTGTTCGGCAATCGCATCTCGACCGTCTCCGGCGCCGGGGCTGAGCCGTTCGTCGAGGTGCCGTCCCCGGCCGCCGTCGAGTGGGCGAACGGTGTGCTGTACGCCACGATCGACGTGTTCGGCAACGGCTCGGTGGTCACGATCACGCCCTGACCGCCCACCTCGCGAGTTGTCAGTCCGGACCGGCCTGTGACGTGGGCTGACGCGGGCGGCGCCCTGACAGCTCGGCGCTCCGACGGGGCCTGGCGCGGCCGGTCTAGACCGGCGGGATGCCGTGCCGGCGCTCGGAGAACGAGCGGTCCTTGGTGACTGCCGCTGCAAGCCGGGCCACCAGCTCGTCGCGCAGTGCCTCCGGCTCGACGACCGCGTCGATGACCAGGTCAGACGCGAGCCGCAGGATGTCGATGTCGGTCTCGTACTCATCACGCAGCTGCTCGACGTATGCGGCCCGCTCGGCCTCGTCGGCGATTGCGGCGATCTTGTTGTAGTACACCGCGTTGACTGCTGCCTCCGGGCCCATGACGGCGATCTTGGCGGACGGCAGTGCCAGGCAGGCGTCCGGACCAAAGCCGGGCCCACACATCGCGTAGAGACCCGCGCCGTACGCCTTGCGCACGATCACCGACACGGTCGGCACCGTCGCCTCCGCCACGGCGGTGATCATCTTGGCGCCGTGCCGGATGATGCCCTGGCGCTCGACCTCGGAGCCGATCATGAAACCGGGCACGTCGGCGAGGTAGACGAGCGGGATGTTGAAAGCGTCGCATAGCCAGATGAACCGGGCCGCCTTGTCGGCGGAGTCGACGAACAGCACCCCGCCTTTTACCGCGGGCTGGTTGGCCACCACTCCCACGACCTGGCCCTCCAGCAGTGCAAAGCCGGTTACCAGCTCCCCGGCGTACAGCGGCTTGACCTCGAAGAACGAGCCCTCGTCGACCAGTGCCTCGATGACGCCACGGACGTCGTAGCCGACCGACTCCGCGGCAGGAACCAGGTCGCGCGTGAACGGCCGCGCCGGCGCGGCGGCGTTGTAGGACGGCGGTGCGGACCGCCAGGAGGTCGGCAGGTACGAGAAGTAGCTCTTGGCGAGCTCGATCGCCTCGGCGTCGTCCGCGGCCAGGTTGTCGCCGCAGCCGGAAACGGTGACGTGCATCCGCGCGCCGCCCATCTCCTCGAGGGTGACCTTCTCGCCGACCACCATCTCGGCCATCCGCGGCGAGCCCAGATACATCGACGCGTTGCCCTCGACCATGAAGACCACGTCGCAGAACGACGGGATGTAGGCGCCCCCGGCCGCACTCGGGCCGAACAGGCAGCAGATCTGCGGGACCTTGCCGGACAGCGCCACCTGGTTGTGGAAGATGCGCCCGGCGCCGCGCCGGCCGGGGAAGAGCTCCACCTGGTCGGTGATCCGGGCACCGGCGCTGTCGACGAACCAGAACACCGGTAGTTCGTCGCGCAGCGCGACCTCGGTGGTCCGGATGATCTTCTCGACGGTGCGCGCACCCCAGGAGCCGGCCTTGACCGTGGGATCGTTTGCGACGACGAGCGCCGGCCGGCCGTCCACCAGTCCGCGTCCGGTGACCACGCCGTCCGCGGGTAGCCCGGCGGCCATCGCGTTGGCCAGCTGCCCGTCCTCGACGAACGTGTTCTCGTCGAACAGCAGCCGCAGGCGGTCGCGGACGTACAGCTTGCGCTGTGCGGCGAGCTTGGCCGCGCCCTGGTCGGTCGGCGCGAGCGTCGCCTCCCGGGCGGCAGCCACGTCCTTGTAGTGGTCGCGGGTCACGACCTGATCACCCTCGCCCGTGCCCGGCGGCTGGCCCGCGTCCACGGCATACCGGACAGCTTGGCACTCTCACTCGACCGGCAGGCCCAGGCTGCGCCCGATCAGCAGCCGCTGCACCTCGCTGGTGCCCTCGCCGATCTCGAGCACCTTGGCGTCCCGGTAGAAACGGGCGACGGGGTACTCCTCCATGAAGCCATAACCGCCGTGCACCTGGGTCGCGATACGGGTGGCGGTCACCGCTGCCTCCGTGGCGTAGAGCTTCGCCACGGCTGCGGCCTGCTTCACGTCGGCGTGCGGGCGGCCGGCGTCACGCACGGCCGCCGCTCGGTACGTGAGCAGCCGCGCGGCATCGGCCATCACCTTGAGGTCGGCGATCTGGAACGCGACGCCCTGCTTGGCGCCGATCGGGACGCCGAACGCCGTCCGCTCCTTCGCGTAGGCCACCGACTGCTCCAGCATCGCCTCGATGCAGCCCAGAGCAAGCGCCGCGATGGCGATCCGCCCGTCGTCCAGGGCGGCAAGGAACTGCGCGAACCCACGGCCGCGCTCCCCCAACAGGTGGTCGACGGGCACCCGGCAGCCGGTGAACGTCAGCGGGTGGGTATCCGACGCCCGCCAGCCCAGCTTGTCGTAGGAGGGCTCGACCGTGAATCCGGAAGTACCCGCGGGCACGATGATCGTGGAGATCTCCGGGTGGCCGTCCGCTAGCGTGCCGGTGCGCGCC
Source organism: Jiangellaceae bacterium (assembly GCA_014534205.1). Classification (GTDB taxonomy): domain Bacteria; phylum Actinomycetota; class Actinomycetes; order Jiangellales; family Jiangellaceae; genus JACVRX01. Next base: position 11,141 of record JACVRX010000011.1, on the reverse strand, counting down.
GTCACGGTGACGCAGGACGTGATGGGCGTGCCGGAGTTGGTGATGAACTGCTTGGCGCCGTCGATCACCCACTGGTCACCGTCGAGCACCGCGCGAGTCGCCGTCTGTCCGGCGTCGGACCCGGCCCCCGGCTCGGTCAGTCCGAACGCGGCGAGCGCCCGCCCGACGACCAGGTCGGGCAGCCACCGCTGCTTCTGCTCCTCAGTCCCGTACATCACGATCGGGTTGATGCCGAGGCCGACCGCTGCCTCCACGGTGATACCGAGCGACTGGTCCACCCGGCCGATCTCCTCGATGGCCACGCAGAGACTGGTGAAATCGCCGCCGGCGCCGCCGTACTCCTCCGGTGCGGTCAGCCCGAACACGCCCAGGTCACCCATTGCGCGCACGACGTCGACCGGGAAATGGTGCTCGCGGTCCCAGCGGGCCGCATGTGGCGCGATCTCCGCCTCGGCGAACTCGCGGACCACCTTGCGAAACGTCTCGTGATCGCTCGACAGCTCGAAGGACATCCTGGCCTTTCTGTTATCCGCACGCTTCTGGAATGACCACGTACACCACCCCTGCCGGTACGTCACGAGGCTTGCTGGCCTGGTGATGTACCGGTACGGGTGCTGTACGTGGTCATTCCAAGACAGTTACGTTTACGTTAAGGTAAGGCGAACGGTGCTGGCAAGGCAGGAAAGGCCCGACTCCGCATGGACACCCGCACCTGGACGATCGCCGAGCTCGCCCGTGAGTTCGGCGTGACACCTCGCACGCTGCGCTTCTACGAGGAGCACGGACTGCTCAGCCCGAAGCGCCACGGCACTCGCCGGGTGTTTCACAGCGGCGACCGGGTGCGGCTGGAACTCGTCCTGCGCGGCAAGCGGCTCGGCTTCCCGCTCGAAGAGATCAAGAAGATCGTCGGCATGTACCACACCGATGCCGGCGAGGCCGGTCAGCTGCACTACCTGCTGGAGCAGATCGACGTCCGCCGCCGCGAGCTCGAACAACGCCGCAAGGACATCGAGCAGACCCTCGGCGAGCTCGCTGAGCTGGAACGCCGGTGTCGCGCTGACCTGGTCAAGCTAGGCTCCGCGGCAGCCGAGTGAGGAGCGCCCGAGTGCCGATCAGCAAGGTGCTCATCGCCAACCGCGGCGAGATCGCGGTGCGCGTGGCCCGGGCCTGCCGCGACGCCGGACTGCGCAGCGTCGCCGTCTACGCGGATTCCGACCGCGACGCCCTGCACGTCCGGCTCGCCGACGAAGCGTACGCGCTGCACGGCGAGACCAGCGCGGAGACGTACCTCGTCGTCGGAAAGCTGCTCGACGTCGCCACCCGCTCTCACACCGACGCCGTCCATCCCGGCTACGGATTCCTCGCTGAGAACGCCGCGTTCGCGCGGGAAGTGATCGACGCCGGCCTGGTCTGGATCGGCCCGCCACCCGCCGCGATCGACGCGCTTGGCGACAAGGTGAGCGCGCGGCACATCGCGCAGCGCGCCGGCGCGCCGCTGGTTGCGGGCACCGCTGACCCGGTGGGCGGGGTGGACGACGTCCTCGCGTTCGCCAAGGAGCACGGCCTGCCGATCGCGATCAAGGCGGCATACGGAGGTGGGGGTCGCGGGCTCAAGGTTGCCCGCACCCTCGAGGAGATCCCTGAGCTCTTCGACTCTGCGGTGCGCGAGGCGGTGGCGGCGTTCGGCCGCGGCGAGTGCTTCGTCGAGCGGTACCTCGACCGCCCGCGCCACGTCGAGACCCAGTGCCTAGCCGACCAGCACGGCAACGTCGTGGTCGTCTCGACCCGGGACTGCTCGCTGCAACGCCGCCACCAGAAGCTCGTCGAGGAGGCTCCCGCCCCGTTCCTGTCCGCCGAGCAGAACGCGCAGCTCTACTCAGCGTCCAAAGCGATCCTGGCCGCGGCCGGATACGTCGGCGCCGGCACCTGCGAGTTCCTCGTGGGTCAGGACGGGACCATCTCGTTCCTGGAGGTCAACACCCGGCTGCAAGTGGAGCACCCGGTGACCGAGGAGGTCACCGGCATCGACCTGGTCCGGGAGATGTTCCGCATCGCCGACGGCGAGCCGCTCGGCTTCGACGACCCGCCGATCCGCGGGCACTCGATCGAGTTCCGGATCAACGGAGAGGACGCCGGGCGCAACTTCCTGCCCACACCGGGGCGAGTGGAGGTGTTCCGGCCACCGGGCGGTCCCGGCGTACGGGTCGACGCCGGCGTCGAACAGGGCACCGTCATCGGGCAGAACTTCGACTCACTGCTCACCAAGCTCATCGTCACCGGCGCGACCCGGCAGGAGGCGCTGGAGCGCTCTCGGCGAGCGCTTGCCGAGTTCGAGGTGCACGGTCTCGCGACCGTGCTGCCTTTCCACCGTGCCGTCGTCGACGACCCGGCGTTCGCGCCGGCCGACGCGGCAGCACCGTTCAGCGTGCACACCCGCTGGATCGAGACCGAGTTCCACAATCGCATCCCCCCGTACCAAGGCCCGTCCGGCGCTGCTGCCGAAGCGGTGCCGGAGCGGGAGCTGATGGTGGTCGAGGTCGGTGGCAAGCGGTTGGAAGTCTCCCTCCCGGCCGGGCTCGCGACGGTCGGCGACTCTGGCGAACGAACGGTGGGCGTTCCGCCGCGGCGCGCCACGGCCGGGCGGACCGGTCAGGCGGCGAGCGGTGACGCGCTGGCGTCGCCGATGCAGGGGACGATCGTCAAGGTGCTGGTCGAGGAAGGTCAGCAGGTCGAGGCCGGTGAACTCGTCGTCGTGCTCGAGGCGATGAAGATGGAGCAGCCGATAAACGCGCACAAGTCGGGGACGATCACCGGGCTCGAGGCCGAGGTCGGCGCGACGGTCGCAAACGGCGCGGTGTTGTGTGAGATCAAGGACTGAGGGCGTCGCTGGCGGACGTCTCTGCCACCTCGGGGACGCTGGGATGGGTGCGTCGAGCGATATTCGGGGCGCTCCCGCGGGCTGACCGTCAGTCCACCCGCACCCACACCGACACGTGCGTCCAGGTCTTGGCCGGGAACGGCTCGCGGTTCCAGCCGCCCCACCGTTCCCGTAGGCGCAGGCCGGCCAGCCGGGCCATCAAGTCGAGCTCTGGCACATATGCGTAGCGGATCCGGACGGGATACAGGCGCACGCTGCGGTCGCTGATGACGACATGTTGGGCGTCTGTGCGCTGCGCGACCGGGTCGTGGATCGACGTCTCCAGAACCACCTGGTCGACTCCGACGGAGTCGACCGATGTTCGTTGGTTCTGAGCGTCGAACCGGGAGACGTCCGGCACGAACGCCTGCATCAGGAAGGCGCCATCCGGCGTGAGATGTCGCGCGACCGCTTGGAAGCACGACACCTGCTCGTCCTGTGACAGCAGCGCGAAGAACGTGTTGAAGACGACGTAGACGAGCGGGAAACTCCGGCCGAGCGAGAAGTCGGCGAAGGTGTCCATCCTCACCTGGATCGCCTCGCCGCCGGGCTTCTCCCGGAGCCTCGCCACCATCGCCTCGGACGCGTCGATGCCGTGGACCTCGAGCCCGGTTTCGGCGAGAGGTAAGGCGACCCGGCCGGTGCCGACGCCGAGCTCCAGCACCGGTCCCGGACCGGCAAGGGTGCGAAGGAACGCGACGGCGGCCGTCGTGTCGTCAGTGAACCGGTCGGCGTACCACTCGTCGTAGATTCCAGCGATTCGGTCGCCGTACGTTGCGTCGGTGTACTGGCTCGGCATGCGCTGACGCAACCAAAGCGATGTAGTGCGGTCAACCGAACTCTGTCAGAGGTGCCTTCTACAGTCGTACTCATGTACGAATCGGTCGTGCGGGTGGGTGAGTTGCTCGCGGCCGTGGTTGACGGGTTGGACCCGGACGCCGTCAGCGGTGCGCACGCCCGCGAACTGTGGTCGGCGTTCGACCGTGCCGAGAAGCTGTGCGCCGCAGGCAAAGACACTGCTGGCGCGGCGGGTCGCGGCCACCCATCAGCGCGGCAGCGCCACCCGCTCGGCGGCCGATGAGCTGGCCCACCGCAGCGGCAACTCACCGACTGAGACGAAGCGGGAGTTGGAGACTTCGCACCGGCTGCCGGAGCAGCGCCCGGTCGACGGCGCGCTACGTCGCGGTGAGTTGTCCCCGGCGCAGGCGGCGGCCATCTCGCGGGCGGTGGCGGTGAACCCGGCCGAAGCCGACCGGCTGGTCCATCTGGCCGGGCGAGTGTCGCTGCGCGAACTGGAAGATGAGTGTGCCCGGGTGCGCGCGGCGGCGGATCGGGATCCGCGGGCCACCCACCGGCGGCTGCACCAGCAGCGGCGGGTGAGCTGCTACACCGACGGCGAAGGGTTCTGGAACCTGCGCGCCCAAGGCACCCCACATGCTGGTGCCGCGTTCACGGCGGTGCTGGACGCACTAACCGACGCCATGTCCAACAAGGCGCGCTCTGAAGGTCGGCGCGAGCCGAACCAGGCGCACGCATTCGACGCGCTTGTGGCCATGGCCGACCAACTCGGCTGCCGACCAGCGGCCGACCAGGTAGTCGACGAAGTGGCCGACGCTGACTCCGCTGATCTGGACCGGCCGGCGCCGATCGGCCGGGACACCACAGGCACCGATGGCTCTGACGAGCCGAATCGGCCGAACAAGCCGAACGAGTCGAGTGGGCGAAGCGCGCCCCGTGGGGCGAACCGGCCGGAGCGGCCGACTGGGTCGACCGGTGCAGCGCAACCGGGCCAAGCGGTCGGGTTGGCGGGTGGGTTGCCGCTGCGGTATCTGGCGTTGCTGCGAGTAGACCTGACCGCGCTGCGGCGCGGCCGGGTCGAGGCCAGCGAGATGTGTGAGATCCGAGGCGTCGGAGCGATTCCGGTCTCGGTCGCCGAGGAGCTGCTCGGCCAAGCGGTGCTCAAGCTGGTTATCACCCACGGCGTCGATGTGCGCAACGTCACTCACCTGGGCCGCGGGCCGACCGCGGCCCAGAAGATCGCGCTGGCCTGGGCCAGCCCCGAATGCTCGGTGGAAGGGTGCTGGCGCACCCGCACCCAGTACGACCACCGCGAACCGTGGGCGCAAACCAGGCACACCCGGCTCGACGAACTCGACCTACTGTGTTCGTTCCATCACGACCTGAAGACCCGTCTTGGCTGGGCGCTCGTCGACGGCACCGGCAAACGCGCCTTCGTGCCACCCGATGACCCCCGGCACCCCGACCACCGACCGGAATGTGCACCTGCCGGCGACAGCGCCGACGGCCGGACCGCCCGGCATACCGGCAGCGACGGACGCAGGCCGCCGACCCGGCCCGGCCGGCCACACCGCGACCGGCCAACCCAACAAGCCTTCGACACGCTCGGACCCGGAGACGCCCGAGCGCCATGAAGCCAGCGGCTATGCCTGGCAACTGACCGAGATGTCTTGGTCTGGACCCCCCCGGACGGCCTAGGCCAACCGGACTGTCCCACGCCGCCTTGGCCGCCGCGTGGTCGGCGTGATCGACAGAGGGCTACGCAGTCGAGGTCACGGTGACGTCGGTGTCGAGGATGCGGCCGAAAATCTTCGCCAGCTTGGACGTCGCCTTTTTCGACGCGCCGCTCGCCGGTGCAAACGAGGTTATGGAGATCGTCGCCTGGCGGCCGTCTCGCTCGAGAGTCCACAGGCCGGCGACGACTCCGTCGACGACCAGCACCGGCGAGATCCAGCCGGCGGTGCGGGACACCTGGTCGACGAACCCGTCCGGGATCGTGTAGGCGCGGGCGCTGATCGGCGCGACCGTGTAGGGGTCGAAGCCAGGGAGGAGCAGGACACCCTTCGGGGGGCGGAGACTCACCATCTCGTCGGCGGCCTTGGGTGCTAGCCAGGCCTTGCGACCCGCGTGCTCCACCGCGACCAACGCGTCGGCGTGAGCGGCGAAGATCCGCCGCGCCGACGCGGCATCGATTCCCCACCACCGGCCGAAGTCCTCGTGCGTCGCCGGCCCGTAGGTGTCGAGGAACCGGGTGACGACCTCCCGCATCGCCGCGTCCGGTTCGGGCTCGTCCCACGTCACGTCCGGCAGGTGCGAACGCGGATCGGTGAACGTGACGTTGCGGTCGCGGTCCGGTCCGAAGCAGAGCAAGCCGCCCGCCGCCGCCGGCTTGAGCATGACACCCCAGCCGGAGCGGATCTTCTCCTCGAGGGCTGGCGCGCGCAGCACCTTCGAGATCTCCGTCGCGAGCTCTTCCCGGGTGAGCACCTGGCCCGGCAGCACCTCCCCGACGGCCTCGGTGATCCGCCGCAGATCGTCGGGCTTGACGCCGTGGTACTTCTCCCACGCCGGCGTGAACCGCGGCCACTGCCGCTGCCGGAACGCCGCTACCCAGAGTGGCAGCTCACGGGCTGCGAAAAGGTGCAGCGTCCCGCGCATGCCCCACGTCTTCACCAGGCTGCGGCGCTTCCAGAGCAGGTCATCGAGCTGCGAGGCACGAAACGACGCCGTCCGCACGCCGAGGATGAGCGCCGCTCCCGACATCACCTGGGCGTGAACCCCGCACAACCGGGATGCAACCGCCACCGGGTCGCGCGCCGGTTCGAGCAGGTGCTGGCGCTCCAGCCGCCAGCGCATCGCCTGCTCGGGCGTGATCTGCGCCATGCGCTCCATCCCAGCACGTCCAGTGGGGCAGTTCCCGCTGTCCGGGGTTGGGGGATGATGGTGTCATGTCCACGGTGTACGACGAGGCCGCGCAGGCGCTGCGCAGTTCGTCGCTTTACGTCGCACAGCAGGCGCTGACCGAGATCGAGGAGGCGGGCGGCTCGTTCGACGGCGCCGCTCAGGGCGAGGTCCGGTCCCGCCTCGAGGAAGCAAGCACGCCGATCTTCGTCGCGGTCCTGCCAGCCGCCGCACGGGATGTGGGTGACGCCCGAGTCCTCGGCAACGCGACGGGTCGGAATGGCACGTACCTCGTAGTGCTACCCGACGGCGAGACATCGGCGGCCTCCAATGTGCTGCCGGGAGGTGAGTCCACCAGGCTGGCAAACCGGGCCGAAGGTGGCGACATCGAGTCCACGATCATCGACTTCGTCGACGGAGCGGACGATGTCGCGGCCCAAGGTGGTGCAGCCGGTGCTGGCGGCGATTCCCAAGCTGACGGCGACGGCTCTGGCTGGATCCCGCTCGGCATCATCGCGGCGGTAGGAGGCGGCGGCTTCCTGCTCTACCGACGGAACAAGCGCAACCGCGAGCGGGCCGAGCTCGAGCCAGTGCGTACTGCGCTGGAGGAGGACATCACGGCCTACGGCGAGGAGCTCACGACGCTCGACCTGGACGTCCGGACGCCGGGCGCGGCACCAGGGGAGGCGCAACAGGAGTACGCCCGAGCGCTCGACCTGTACGAGACGGCCAAGACCCGTGCCGCGCGGGTCGAGAATACGCAGCACCTGCAACCGGTCACCGCCGCTCTGGACGAGGGCCGCTGGCTGCTCGCACGCGTCAAGGCTCGGCTGGCGGGCGACCCTCCGCCGGAGCGCCGGCTGCCGTGCTTCTTCGACCCGCGGCACGGGCCGTCGGTCGAGGACATCACCTGGGCGCCGCCCGGCGGTGTCCCGCGTGACGTGCCGGCGTGCGCGGCGGACGCCACCCGGATCAAGGACGGCCTCGACCCGGACGTCCGGCTGGTGCCTGTGGGCGACGGCGAACGGCGCCCGTACTGGGATGCCGGACCCGCGTACGGCGGCTGGGCCGGCGGGTACTTCGGCGGGTTCCTGCCCGGCATGCTCTGGGGCACACTGCTCGGCTCGTCCTTCGGCGGCTGGGGTGGCGCGTACGCCGGCGATGTCAGTGGCGGCGCAGGCGACGCCGGCGGGTTCGACTCCGGCGGCTGGGGCGGCGGTGGCGGCTTCGATGGCGGCGGGTTCGACGGAGGGGGCTTCGACGGCGGCGGCTGGTAACAGTCAGCACTGACTAGCTGCGCCGGTGCAACTGCCGCGCCGCCTCGGCCACCGAACCCGACAGCGACGGGTACACCGTGAACGCATGCGCCACTTGGTCCACGGTGAGCGAGCTGTCGACGGCGAGCGAGATCGGGTGGATCAGCTCGCTGGCCCGTGGCGAGACCACAACGCCGCCGACCACGATCCCGGTGACCGGCCGGCAGAACAGCTTCACGAAGCCCTCGTGGATGCCCTGCATCTTCGCCCGGGCATTGCGCGCCAGCGGCAACGTGATCGAACGCGCGTCCACCTCACCGGCGTCGATCGCCGCCTGGCTGCACCCGACCGTCGCGATCTCCGGCTCGGTGAACACGGTGGCCGACACTCGCATCAGGTCCAGCGGCGCGACCGCATCGCCCAACGCATGCCACATGGCGATCCGGCCCTGCATCGCAGCGACCGAGGCGAGCATCAGCACACCCGTGCAGTCGCCCGCGGCGTACACCCCCCGACGGGACGTCCGCGACACCCGGTCGACCTCGACCTGGCCCCCTTCGGACAGCCGTACACCGCACTCGTCCAGGCCGATGCCCTCGGTGTTGGGCACCGAGCCCACCGCCATCAAGCAGTGCGAGCCCTCGACCGTTCGCCCATCCGACAGCGTCACCAGCACGCCGTCGCCCTTACGGACCGCCGACGCCGCTCGCGACTTCGACACCACGGCGAGACCTCGGCGGGCAAAGACCTCTTCCAGCACGTGGGCCGCGTCGGCGTCTTCCCCGGGCAGCACCCGGTCGCGGGACGAGATCAGCACGACGTCCGAGCCGAGTGCGTTGTACGCGTTGGCGAACTCGGCTCCGGTGACGCCCGAGCCCACCACGATCAGCCGCTCGGGCACCTCCTCCAGGTCGTAGACCTGAGTCCAGGTGAGGATGCGCTCGCCGTCCGGCTCCGCGGTCGACAGCACACGCGGCCGCGCGCCGGTCGATACGAGCACGACGTCCGCCGCCAGCTCCTCGACCGAACCGTCCCCGTCGTCGACGACCACACGGTCGTCAGGAAGCAGCCGCCCGGTACCGCTCAGCATCTGCACGCCGGCCTTCTCCAGCGTCGTGCCGATGTCGCGCGACTGCGCCGACGCAAGTGCCTTGACCCGGGCGTTCGCCTTGCCCAGGTCGGCGCCGACAGCCGCCGCGGCGAGCAGCACGCCGAGGTCGGCCGACTCCTCGGCGTCAGTGATCGCGTCGGCTGTCGCCACGAGCGTCTTGCTCGGTACGCAGTCGGTGAGCACAGCAGAGCCGCCCAATCCGTCCCGTTCGACGACGGTGACGTCGCCGCCCAGCTGAGCGGCCACCAGTGCGGCCTCATAGCCGCCCGGGCCACCGCCGACTATCACGACGTTGGTCATAAACCCATTCTCGTGGCACCGACGCGCCAGCGCACCCACGCTATGTTCCTGCCGTGACCGCCGACCCAGCGACGACGGATCTGACCGCGCCCGACGTCGATCCGTGGGACGTGGCGAACGCCGCCGCTGCCGCGATCGCGGACCGCACCGAGCTCGCCCGTCACGACACAGCCGTGGTGCTCGGCTCCGGGTTGGCCGCCGCGCTGCAGATCCTCGGCAAGCTGCGCGCCGAGGTGGCGCAGTCGGAGTTGCCCGGCTTCACGCCGCCGGCGGTGCCGGGCCACGCCGGCGTCGTCCAGTCGATCGAAGTTGCCGGACGCCGCACGCTGTGCTTCGGCGGCCGTTCCCACCTGTACGAGGGAAGGGGGGTACGGCCAGTCGTCCACGCGGTCCGGACGGCGGCAGCCGCCGGCTGCCGGGCGATCGTGCTCACCAACGGCTGTGGCGCTCTGCGCGCCGACTGGCCGCCAGGGACCGCCGCCCTCATCCGCGACCACATCAACCTGACCGCGACCTCGCCGCTGGAAGGGCCCACTTTCGTCGACCTGACCAACCTCTACGCGCTACGGCTACGCGACCTCGCCCGATCGATCGACCCGGCGCTCGTCGAAGGTGTGTACGTGCAGTTCCGCGGACCGCACTACGAGACCCCGGCGGAGGTGCGGATGGCGCGACAGCTCGGCGGCGACGTGGTCGGCATGTCGACCGCACTCGAGGCGATCGCCGCCCGGGAGGCGGGTCTGGAAGTGCTCGGCATCTCGTTAGTGACCAATCACGCGGCCGGTGTCATCTCAGCGCCGCTGCGCCACGTCGACGTCTTTCAGGCCGGCACGCTCGCTGCACCGCGATTCGGGCGGCTGCTGGCCGAAGTTCTGACGCGGATCTGACGTGCGTGTGGCCGTCACCGGTGCCGCCGGCAGTATCGGCATGGCGGTCAGCGCGGGCCTTGCCGGGCGCGGCCACGACGTCGTCCGTCTGGATCGGGTCAGCTCAGATCGCGTCCGCAGCGTCGACGTCGGCGACACAGCGGCGCTGACGCCGCTGCTCCACGGCTGCGACGCCGTCGTCCACCTCGCGGGGAATCCGCACGAGACTTCGCTCGTGGAGGCCCTCGACTCGCACGTGCGTGTCACGCACGGCGTCCTGGAAGCGATGTGCGCCGCCGGCGTCCGCAGGCTGGTGTACGCGAGCAGCAATCACGCCGTCGGGTTCACACCGCGAAACCCGGTGCTTCGCGCCGACACGCGACCCCGACCGGACACCTTCTACGGCGTCGGCAAGGTCGCCGCGGAGGTGTTGTGCAGCCTCTACACCGACCGCTTCGGCATCGCCGCGGCCTGCCTGCGAATCGGCAGCTTTGCCGACCGGCCGCGAACCCGCCGTGACCTCTCCACCTGGCTCTCCCCCGGCGACGCAGTCCGCTTGGTCGACGCCTGCCTCACCGCGCCGGATCTGGAATTCACCGTGCTATACGGCATCTCGGCGAACACCCGCGGCTGGTGGGACCTGGAACCGGCTCGGGCGCTCGGCTACCGGCCAATAGACGACGCCGAGGCGTTCGCAGCGGAGATCCTGGCCACGCCGAAGAGCCGGGACGACCGGTTCGCGGAGCGCTACGTCGGTGGTGAATTCTGCCGACCCGACCGACTGGGCGGTCGCTGATCGGCGTGGCTGCGCGATGCGGTGCAGGACGGCGACGCAACCGCCGCGGGCAAGCGGGCTGCCCGGCGCCTGGCCAGCGTCAAGCCCGATCTCGCTACCGTCGGCGGCCTATAGCGTAACTGCGTGGACGAACGCACCCGGCGGACGAGGGAGCTGTACGACAGCGGCGCCGCCGAGTACCGGAGCGGCTGGATGG
>JACVRX010000008.1 GCA_014534205.1 Jiangellaceae bacterium | reverse complement strand
GCTCTGGGATTACTGATCGTTCTGCTGAAGACAGTTCCTTCCCACTAGCGCCGCGAAGGAAGGGGTGCTGGAGTACCCCCACACCTTCCGCGGCAGATCTTCGCGGGTGCAAAATGTCCGGGCGCCCCATCAGGTGCGCCAGCAAGGCGGACTGCAGTACGGTCAGTTTGACCTCCTGCCCGCCGGCGATGGCGCAGCGGGTAACGACGTCCAGCGTCACCCCGCCGACAGTGACCGGCGGGTGGTCCACACCAGCCCACTGAGTAGAAATCTAGGCTGACTTCTGGTCGGTGCGGTCCGCGGTGGTCGGCACGCCGGACTCCTCCTGCTCGGACGGCAGTGGCTTGCCGAGACCCATGATCTGCATCACCTTGCCGGTAATGCCGCCCACGACGACCAGCCCAACGCCACCGATCCAGAACAGCAGCCAGTTCTGGACGACGACGGCGATCGCGCCGAGGAAGAACCCGACAAGGACGACGATCGCAGCAGTCCACGCGGCCGGCGTGTTGCCGTGCCCGTGACCGTAGGTCTTTCGGGCCTTTGGTGTCTCGGCATTCCTGACGGCAGCGCTAGTGGAATGGTTGTGCGCCGACGAAGCCTGAACGTCGTTTGCCTCATATTGGTGCTTCGGCTCATTCGGCAGATGGCGAGGTGAACCGAGCTCAGAGTCCGCGCGGACCGCTTGCTGTGCCAATCGGCGGCCCTGCACGGCAGCCGATAACGAACCCCGCGGTGACGCACGCTGCGTGTGTGCGGTAGCGGGCGCGGCCGCCGGAGCGGTGGATCTGGCCGGGTCCGCCAGCGGAGCGCTGGCCGCCGATCCGGTCATCTCGGCGGACGGCTCGGTACTGGCCCAGGCCGCTGCTTGGCGGGTGTGCCGAACGTAAACGAACACACCTAGCGCTGTTAGTGAAATTGCGACAAATATCAAGAGGATCGGCCCCAGTCTGCTGCCAGCGGGCGACAACTCACTCGGTCGCCCTTCCGCGTCCACAGTTGTGCTCCCGTGCGGGAGAACTATCACGCTTCGGTGCTGCTGCTTACCGGCACGAAGCACGACTTCGGCCACAGTTGGCAGTTCGCCAGGTGCTTTGAACGCGAGAAAGTACTGGTTGCCCAACGCGGCCGCCAGGTCTGCGTAGGACCGGACGACCTGACTGGCGCCAGTGCGCACGACCGTGCCACCGGTGCGGTCCACGACCAATTCCCAGAATGGGTCGGCACCGGTCAGTATGACGTTGAGGACCGCCTCGGCCTGCAATACCGCCTGGCTGAGCCGCTCGGCCAACACCCCGTGTTCGTCTAAACCAGGTGCGTAAACGATGATCACACGCGGCCCGGGCGGAGCCGCCTGGGATGCCCTGGCGGCGAGCAACACGCCCGCTGCTGCGGAACTAGATCCCCCGGTGCGCATGGCGCTGACCGCGCTCAGTGCCTCGCTGGTCCCCGGGCTCAACGCTGCGACCACCTCCGGGTCCTGGCCGGCATCGACTACCAGGGTGTGCGCGTCTTGCGGCAACCGCAGTAGGAACTCGGTCGCTCCGCTCTGCACCGCACGTAATTCTTCTGCCGTCACGTTTGAGCCGGTGTCGATCACCAAAGCGACCGAGAGCCGGCTGGACGCCAGCGGCGTGACGGTAGCGGCAACGGGCTCGTCGTCAACCGTCACTGACAATTCATCCGACGTCACAGCCCAATCACGCAGCGTGGGCGACAGCTCTACGACCATCGAGACCCTTGGCGCCGAGGCGGTATGAACGGCTAGCACCCGAAGCTTGTCTTCAGCCGCGGCCGCCGGGTAGAACGCCCCTAAAAGAAGCGACACGACGCCGATCGTGCTGTACACGATCAGTTTGACTGCGCCACCCCGATCAGGTGGCCTGAGCAGCGAAGACCACCAAGTTGTCACGGTAATGTCCGGCACCCGGATCGATCGGGTCTTGACATGTGACCAGTCGGAGCTCTCTTTCAAGACTCGGGTGGTCGACGAGGTCACTGGGGAACGCGGCCTTCATCTCGTACGTACCGTCCCCGGTCACTTCAATCGGGCCGTCGTGCCGTTTTGCCCGATCGACGTGGACGTCGTCGCCTCGCTGTAGCCGGCGGAAGCCGACACAACACGGGAGGTCCGTCCTGGAGTCCACGTGCCTAAGGATGCCAGCCGGCCCGACCTGCCCCGGCCGGGCGCCGGCCTTCCACCATCCGGCGAAGTCCGGCCGCTCGGCACCTTCCACCCCGATGCGCTACGTGCGTGTCACCGATCCGCGATAGCCGCCGCCATTCCACCGCCGCCGGTTTACGCTCCGTCTTCCCCGGGCCGCTCGGTGTTGGCGGCAGACACTTTCGGCCTCTTTAAGAAAGTAGATCCATTGCGGGGCTCCCAGCCGCCATTGTCTGCCCGATCGCCATGGCGCTCTGGAGGTCGCGAGAGCGATGCGCGCCTCAGCCCTGTCCAACACGACGCTGAACTCAAATCTCGGACCACGCTCTGAGTGCCGGGGGGCGTCAACCAGGCCGGCGAGCACGTGATCGCGCTGGTCGGGTATGGTGCCTGTCGCGATCAGCAGTCTTCCCTAGCGACGTTGCACGTCGGCTGCATCGAGCCAGCACGCCGCGAAGTTGTACCGGCGGTCCGACATGCGGAGGTACACCTCCCGTCGCGTCCACCCAAGCACGACCGTGTCCATCCGCTCCCCGCCGTCTCGGTCCCACAAGATCCGCGCCAGGATTGGTATCAGCCGTGTGAGTGGATGCCGCGGGACCTTGGCGCCGGTGCTGTTCACAATCACCTGGCCGGGTAACCAGGCCATCGACTCCTGCCGGCGACGGTGCGCTTCGGACGGCTCCACCTGCTCAACATCGAACGAGCGTTCGCATACGGAAGAGTGAACCGACAGCACACCCAGTCCGTTGAGCTTCCGTTGAGGGTCGGTCCGGGACCGGGGGGCGCGTGCGGGGTCTCGTATCGACCCTCAACATTCAGCGAGCGTGGCGTTCTTACGATTTGCCCATGGGGGATGACTCGACGGAACCGGAACCGGACAGCCGAGCTCAGCGAGCTGGCGCAGCTGCCGCAAGAGATTCGGCGGTGTGTGATGGGCATGGTCGAGGTGGTGCTTGCTTCGAGTGCCGCCGAGCGGGATGCGATGTCGGTGGACGTTCGTCGACTCGCCCAAGTTGTCCGCACCCAGCCGCAGCTACGAAAGCTGCTGGATCAATTATCCGGGGTTCGTGTTCGCCGTCGATGCGGCTGTGCAGAGCCGCGCCATTGCCGAGCACGGGGTGAAGATGCGCGCGCTTCGTGGAGATGGCTGAACAGCTCTCCTCCACGTGTGATTAAGGGGAGTGGCGTCAACCCGTGTCCCCCTTTGAACGGGAAGGCCAACCATGACGGCTCCCCCTCTGGCCGGAGTCGGACCTGCGCCACTACGACGACGAGCGCCCCGCCCGCTTGCTTGGGGGAGAGGGGCGGGACACTGGTCATTCCACGCCGGCTGTGCCAGGCCTTCGACTCCCAGCAGTTACCGATGGCGACAGGTTGCCGGGCATACCCGTGCTCAGCTCGGCCAAACGACGAATGCGCGGCGGGGATTGCAGCGGCGCCGTCGCCCAGTCGTAAGTGTTCGACCAGGCGCGTCGTAACAGCCCCGGCTGTTTCTGGTCCGGGGCCCGCCCTGTACGTCGTATCGAACCCCACGGACGTACATCGACGCCCTCAGACGGCAGCTCTTGAGCGCCGTGCTCTTGGCCATGCCGCATCCTCGGCGACTTCCCGGCTTGTCTCACCCCGTCAGTACCGAGCAACCACGTCGCACCTGCGGCCGCGGTCGCCCGAGGCCACCGAGCGTTATAGCTTGCCGTGCTTTGGCATGGGGGCTACATTGCGGACCCCACGATGCCGTAGGTGGCTGGCGTGTGCCTGCGCCCGGCCAAGAGCACTTTCTAGGGGGAAGGGGTCGTTCATGCGGACGGTTCTGTTTCTGGGCGCGCTGGTGATGGGATTGACGGTCGCCGGGCCGGCGTCGGCAGTCATTGTCGACGACGGCGCTCCGCCGACCACGCCTGTTCTCACGCCACAGACGTTCACGGTCCAACTGCAGCCCAGCGGCGACGCAGATGGCAGCGGCACCGCGGAGCTGATCGTGGATCTCAGAAGCGGGACAGTCTGCTATGACATCACTGTCACCGGGATCGGCGAGCCGACCGAACCAGCCGCCGGTATCGGGAGTGCGCACATCCACTCGCACGCCCGAAACGGCGCGATCGCCGTCGACCTCAAGACACAGTTCGTCGCTGTCGCCGACGCCGCGGACACGTACCTAGCAACCGGGTGCGTCACAGCGACGCGACGGGTCCTGGTGGACATCCTGCTGCACCCCGAGCAGTACTACGTCAACGTGCACACCGTCGAGTTCCCAGGCGGCGCTGTTCAGGGCGACCTCGCCTGATCTATTTGGCCCTCCGCTGCCGCGAAGTCAGCTTTCATATCAGAGTGCTCCGCTGCGGATTATGGACAGCCCGGCACCGTCGGATAGGTGGTGTAGGGCTGTCCGTACGAATACGGTCGGGTCAGCGGAGCCCGGAGCGTCCCCCCGTCGTTGCGGGCTCCGTCGCTGAGGCCTGGTTGTTGCTCAGCAGTCGTCGAATCGGCCGTCGTACTCCCCGAACCGATCCGAACGCGCCTGGCGCGGTCCGCGTCGTCGAGGCTCGGGTCGTAGGCGAGGCGGCGCACGTCGTCGACGAGCGCTAGTAGTTCGGACCAGCCGCCGCGCGGCGGCTCCAGTCGGTTGGTCGGTAAATTCCTGGTCAAGGTCGTTCTCCTGTCATGAGCAGGTGGACGGCTTAGGCCTCGCCTGGTGATCGCCCACCGGGCGAGGCCGCCTTGCGGTTCTTCGCCGTGCAGCACCGGCATGGGGGAGCCCGCGGGGAGCCCGCAGTAATGGACGGAGCCGGTTACGGGCGGCAGTTCCGACACGGTCCAGCACACGGTGGAGCGGCTGGCCAGCGGAAAGGTACGTCTCGGCAGCGGGCGTCGCCGTGCGACACGTCAAAGAGGTGACTTAAATCCGCCCAGTGTGGGTGCGATCCCCACCGCGAACTCAGACACCACCGCGGGCACACCCCAACGGTCGCTGACCTGCACGTTCACCGTTTCTGACCGCTCCCGCGGCGGAAGGTCGGGAACACGAAGGAAGCCGCGACTCCCACGTGGAGCGCGCGGAACCAGCGCGGCGGCATACTCCATCTCCGGCACGACACCGTCGAGCAGATGCACGTACATGTTGCTCGGACGAGGCGGAAGTGGCTTGCTTCTTCACCCGGCTTGCGGCACCGGTGCGTCGAGAAATGGCGGGATGATCGCGAGCAGGAGCTCGGCGCGGTCCACCAGTGTCACGTGAGAGGTGCCGGGGAGGACAGCCAGCTGCGAGGCAGGCAGGCCGGCCGGGGTGTCGCCGAAGACGCCACCGCCGAGCAGGCGGAACATCTCGACCGCGTGCTCGGGGCGGACGAGGTCGGAGTCTCCGATGATGAGCAGCGTCGGTGCCGTGATCGCGCTGATCTCCTCTGCGGAGAAGTCCTTGAGCTCCCGGTCCATCTGGGTCTTCTTCTCGAACAGGACCGTGAAGTCTTCCGGCCGCGGGGCTATCCGCAGGTACTCCTCGTGCCACGGCGACCCAAACATCATCTCGGGCTTTATCTCGGCCAGGCCGTCCATGAGGCCGGGGTGGACTCCGCTCAACGTGTACGTGGCAGACGCGAGCACCAGCTTGCGCACCATGTCGGGGTGCCGGAGGACGACGTGCAGGGCGACGTCGGAGCCCATGCTGTAGCCGAAGAAGTCCGCCTGCTCGATACCCAGGTGCTCGACAGCTGCGACCGTGTCTTCCCCCATCTGCTCCGGCGACAACGGACGATCGATGTCAGCCGTGCGGCCGTGTGCCTGCATTTCCAGGCCAATCAGCTGCCGGGCCTTGGCCAACCCGGGAAGCACGTTCTTGAAGGACGTGCCGATCGCGGAGAAGGCCCCGTGGAGAAGTACAAGTGGTTGTCCTTCGCCGTGAATCTCATAGTACATATTGAGGCCGTTGACTGGCGCGTACCCGGTGCGCACAGGTGCTGCGTCGGTCGTGTTGGTCATCGCCGTCCCGCCTCACTAATCCATAACCAAGTCTCTCCCACAGGACACCCAACACGGTTCATCAGCGTCGGTTCAAGGCTTGATAAATCAGTACGGCAGGACGAACTCGGATAGTCGCCCGGATCGGGAACCGCCACAATAGGCGAGTGGCCGGTGACCGGCGGCTCCTCGGGTCAGGTGGGACGGATGTCACCAACGTCGCACCCGACACGCGCGCAGTAAGGCGAGTACTCGTTATTAGGGGGCCGGTTTCTGGTGTGCCGGGTTCGCCCGACCGGGAAGCACCTGCGCCGGATGACCGGCGGTCGAGCCATCACCAGGCCAGTACGTACATCACCAGGCGTGCAGGCCTGGTGATGTACCAGCAGGGGTGGTGTACGTGGTCATTCCAGGACGGTGAGGCGCAGCGCGCGGGGGAGAAGGGACGGCACACGTGGATGTGGTCGAGGTCGTCGGATTGTTCGAGCGTTCTGTCGGGGAGTTCGACGCTCGGGTGAGCGAAGTCGGCCCGAAGCAGTGGTCGGCCCCAACGCCGTGCACGGATTGGGACGTGCGGGCGCTGGTGAACCACGTGACCGTCGAGGACCTGTGGGTGCCGCCGATCCTGCACGGTGCCACCATCGCGGCGGTGGGGGACCGGTTCGACGGCGACCAGCTGGGGCCCGACCCCACGGCAGCCTGGCGTGGCGCGCAGGACGCCGCCGTTCGCGCGGCCAGGAACCTCGACCCGGCCGACCCGATCGTCCACCTGTCCTTCGGCGACTTCCCGGCGAGTTTCTACTTGACGCAGCTGATCTTCGACCACGTCGTGCACGCCTGGGACCTGGCTACCGCGATCGGTGCCGACACCCGGCTGGACGCCGGGCTCGTCGAGTTCGCGGTACGCGAGTTCGCCGTACAGGAGGATGCCTACCGATCGTCGGGGGTCATAGCGGCTCGCCCGCCGGTTCCCGACGGCGCGGACACACAGACCTGGCTGCTCGCGATGTTCGGCCGCCGGGGCTGAACGCTCACCAGCATTCCGTCCCTGTGGACCGGCGCGTACCTGACAGAGTGACCCCGTGAGCGCACTAGGCAGAGCAGCGACGGCGGTGTGTGGCCCGCGGACGAAGTGGGTGTTGGCCGCCTTCTGGCTGGCGGTGTTCGTGCTCGCCTACCCGTTGTCGGCCAAGCTGATGGGCGCACAGGAGAATGATGCGGCGTCGTGGCTGCCGGCTGACGCCGAATCCACCAGGGTCTTCGAGCTGCAGCAGGACGCGTTCGCGGCTGGTGAGTCACTGCCCGCGATCCTGGTGTACGAGCGGCAGGGAGGGGTCACCGCTGAGGACGCAGCGGCGGTGGCGCAGCACGCGGAGCAGATCGGCGGTCTGGAAAGTGTCCCGACCGCCGTCGTCGGGCCGGTGCCGTCGGAGGACGGCGAGGCGCTACAGCTCATCGCGCAGATAGACCCGGGCAACGGCGGCTGGTTCGAGATCGGCGAGGTCGTCGACCAGATGACCGAGATCGTCGCGGCCACGCCGGACGGGCTCGCTGGGTATGTGACCGGCCCGGCCGGGGTGGCCGCCGACTTCGCCGAGGCGTTCGAAGGCATTGACAGCACGCTGCTGTATTCGGCGATGGCGGTCGTCATCGTCATCCTGCTGCTGTCCTATCGCAGTCCGGTGCTGTGGTTGTTGCCGGTGCTCTCGGCATACGTCGCGCTCACGGTCGCGCAGGCCGTCGTCTACCTGCTGGCCGAGTACGCCGACGTCACGGTCAACGCCCAGACCGCAGGCATCTTGCTGGTGTTGGTGTTCGGCGCCAGCACCGACTACGCGCTGCTCATAGTGGCGCGCTATCGCGAGGAGCTCCGCCGCCACGAGGACCGGCACCAAGCGATGGCCGCCGCACTGGGCCGCGCCGGACCGGCCATCATCGCGAGCGCGGCGACGGTGGCGGTCGGCATGCTGTGCTTGCTTGCCGCCGAGATGAACTCAACCCGCGGTATGGGCCCGGTGCTCGCCATCGGCATCGCCGTTGGCTTGGTCGCCATGCTGACCCTGCTGCCTGCGTTGCTCGTCATCGTGGGCCGCTGGGTCTTCTGGCCGGCCCGGCCGCGATTTGGTTCCGCCGAACCCACCGAGACCGGGGTGTGGGCCCGCGCCGGGAACGGCATCGCGCGACGGCCCCGGACGGTGTGGATCACCACCACACTGGCCCTGGGGGCGCTGGCCTTCGGGCTCACCACCCTCGATACCGGCGTGTTGGCGAATCGTGACTCGTTCGTCGACAAGCCGGCGTCCATCGCCGGCGAGGAGGCGCTAGCCCGGCACTTCCCGGCGGGAACCGGGAGCCCGGTCTTGGTAGTGGCCGACGTTGCCGCCGCCGAGGACGTGCGCGCTGCTTTTGCCGGCACGGATGGCATCGCGCAGGTCAGCGATGAGCCTCGAGTGGCCGGTGGGCGCGCCTTTCTGGAAGGAACGCTGGAAGATGCACCGGACAATCCAGCTGCGCAGGACACCGTCGACCGGGTCCGGATCGCCGTACATGCCGTGCCCGGCGCCGACGTTCTCGTCGGGGGTGCCACTGCCATCAACCTCGACGCGCAACGCGCGGCCGAGCGCGACAGCCGTGTGATCATTCCGCTGGTCCTCGTCGCTGTCTTCGTCATCCTTGCGGTGTTGCTGCGGGCACTGCTCGCTCCGGTCATCCTCATCGCGACCGTGGTGCTCTCCTTCGCCGCTGCCCTGGGTGTGAGCGCCCTGGTGTTCGAGCACGTGCTCGGCTTCGCCGGCGTGGACACCGCCTTCCCGTTGTTCGTGTTCGTCTTCTTGGTGGCGCTGGGGATCGACTACAACATCTTCCTGATGACCCGGGTGCACGAAGAGGCGCGCCGAATCGGCACCCGGCGCGGTGCGTTGCTGGGCCTGGCCGCCACTGGCGGTGTGATCACGTCAGCAGGACTCGTGCTTGCCGGCACGTTCTCGGTGCTGGCGACGCTGCCGGTGGTGATCTTCGCCGAGATCGGTTTCGCCGTGGCGTTCGGCGTGCTGCTCGACACCCTGGTGGTGCGTTCGGTGCTCGTCACGGGGCTCACCCTGGACATCGGCCGCTGGATGTGGTGGCCCAGCGGGCTGGCCCGCCGGCAGGACGTCGACGTCGAACTGGCGGCGGAGCGGCCGCGGGAGCTTCGA
The DNA here is from genome assembly GCA_014534205.1 of Jiangellaceae bacterium. Classification (GTDB taxonomy): domain Bacteria; phylum Actinomycetota; class Actinomycetes; order Jiangellales; family Jiangellaceae; genus JACVRX01. The sequence continues at coordinate 16,796 of JACVRX010000008.1, read as the reverse complement.
CCAGCCGGACGTCACGCTCGACACAGCTAGTCAGACAGGCACTCCACCGGCAGCTCGAACCAGCGGAGCCGCTCGAAGTCGGCCGACACGCGGACGGTGTGGACTTGGCCGTCCGGCCGGGGGTCGGGCAATGTCTGCAGGATCTTGGCGGCCTCGTCGAGGTAGTCCTGCAGCGGGCTCGGCGACGTGCCGTCGGCCGGCGGGCAGGACATGGCACCGTCGGCGTTGTAGGTCACCTCGGACAACCGGAGTGCCGGCCCGGTGGAGTGCCGGTGCCGCCAGAGGCCGGTGTACGGGTCGAACGTGTACTCGGGGAGCAGCCGGTAGCCAAAGCTCGCCATCAGCTCGACGGCCGCGACGATGTAGCGGAAGACACCCTCGCCGATGAAGTAGTTGAAGCTAAGCCTCGTCCAGCCGGGTTTGATGCCCTCGCAGCCGTGCAGGATCTCGTGTTCGTACTGGTGCGACGTGTCAAGGTCGATGTGCAGCAGGAGGTGCCCGTACGGCCCGGCGCACGAGCAGCCACCGCGGGCCTGGATGCCGAACATGTCGTTCAGCGCCGCCACGACGAAGTTGTGGTGCAGCCTGCGTCCCTGCGGACGCCGTATCTCGAACGACACGATGGCCAGCCGGTCGGCCGCCGGGTTGCCGAGAATCTCGATCTGCGGGTGAGCGCGCCAGGCGCCGATTGCCCGCCGCACGAAGTCCGTCTCGTAGGCCTGGATGAGCGCCGGGCCTACCGCGTCCTTGAGCTGGAACACCAGCCCGGCCCGGATCGACTCGACGATCGCAGGCGTGCCGCCTTCCTCCCGGTGAGCCGGCTCGGCCAGGTACCGGTGCTCGAACTGGTTGACGTACGCGACCGTCCCGCCGCCCACGACGACCGGTACCGCGTTGTGGAACAGCTCGCGACGTGCCGCTAGTACGCCAGGGGTTCCCGGGCCACCGACGAACTTGTGTGGGGACACGAAGATCGCGTCCAGATACGCCTCCGGGTCGTCCGCCGGGTTCATGTCGATCTCGACATAGGGTGCCGCAGCCGCGTAGTCCCAGAAGGACAGCGCCCCGTACCGGTGCAGCAGCCGGGCGACGGACCGGACATCGGTCAGGATGCCCGTGACGTTGGAGGCGGCGGAGAAGGTACCGATCTTGAGCGGTCGCGCCGCGTGGCCAACCAACTCGGCGCGCAGGACGTCAATGTCGATGTGACCGTCTGCGTCAGCCGGGATTCGTACCACGTCGGCGATCGACTCGCGCCACGGCAGGTCGTTGGAGTGGTGCTCGTACGGCCCGGTGAAGACGACCGGACGCTCCGCGGCGGGCACGCTCGAGCGGCGGCGATCCGCCGTCGAGCGCAACCCCAGGACGCCGACCATCCGGTCCACGGCCGCTGTGGCGCCGGATCCACAGAACACCACGACGGTGTCGTCGTTGCCGCCGAGCGCATCCCTGACCAGCCGCCGGGCGTCTTCGCGGAGCACCGTTGTCTGCAAGCCAGTGCCGCTGGCCTCGGTGTGCGTGTTCGCGTACATCGGCAGCACCCGCTCGCGCAGGAAGTCCTCGATGAACGACAGCGACCGCCCGCTGGCCGTGTAGTCGGCGTAGATGACGGGTCGCGACCCGAACGGGCCATCGATCACCTGGTCGGCGCCGATCACGCCACGGCGCACGGTCTCGAGCAGCGGGCTGGTCGGCAGGCCGGTGGCTGGTTCGAGGCTCACCCTGTCATCCACCGCTGGGCCCTCCTCGGACGGAGAAACAGGCAGTCTAGTGCGGCGCGGCACGCTGGCAGGCGGGCACCGCTACGGTGCAATGGCGGAGTACGACGGCTGATCGGCTCCTCGGGGGGCACCAGGAGGGGGTCATGACAGACGTATGGACGCTGGCCGGCGAGGGGACCCGGGTCAATGCCGGCACCGTCACGCTGGTGGAAGGCACGTCGTTCTGTCTGTGTGACAGTAGCGGCGACATCGGCCCCGGCGTGCCGCAGGGCGTGTTCTTCCGCGACACCCGGATCCTGTCGACCTGGCAGCTACGCATCGACGACGAGATGGTGGAGCCGCTTACCGTCGTCGCGGACAGGTCGTATCGCGCGTCGTTCGTCGGCCGCGCCCGGCCCCGTCCCGGGCAGGCCGAGAGCACGTTGCTCGTCGAACGGCACCGGTTCCTCGGCGCTGGCATGCGCGAAGACGTCGTGCTCACCAACGTCGGCCAGGAGCCGGCGGCATGCACGCTGACGATCCACGCCGAGGCCGACTTCGCCGACCTGTTCGACGTGAAGGCCGGCCAGGTCCGCACCCGGGGCGACCTCGAAGCCGAGCACGGCGACGGCTCGATCCGGCTGGCGCGACGCTGGCACGGGCACACCCGCGGCGTGCGGATACGGGCCGATGCTGCGTCGGCCAGCAACCGCCAGCTCGCGTTCCGGATCGTGGTTCCGGCGCAGGGCACCTGGAAGTCCACCGTGCAAGTCACGCCGGAAATCGACCGCGTCGAGCTGCCACCCGCGTTTCCCGCCGGTCAGCCGGTGGAGCACACGGCGCCGTTCCAGCGGGCCACCCAGTGGCTGCGTTCGGCGCCGCGGCTCTCGACCGACAACGCCGTGCTGCGTGCGACGCTCGACCACAGCCTGCGCGACCTGGGTGAGCTGCGCATCTTCGACCCCGACGTGCCGAACGAAGTGACCATCGCTGCCGGAGCCCCCTGGTTCATGGCGGTGTTCGGCCGCGACTCGCTGCTCACCTCGTACATGGCACTCGTGCTCGATCCCCGGCTCGCGCTGGGCACCTTGCAGACGCTGGCGCGGCACCAGGGCACGCGGGTCGATCCGGTGACCGAGGAGCAGCCCGGCCGGATCCCGCACGAGCTGCGGTTCGGCGTGGAGGCGTCCCTGGTGCTGGGCGGCAACGTCTACTACGGCACCGTCGACGCGACGCCGCTGTTTGTCATGCTGCTCGGCGAGCTGCAGCGATGGGGTCTGTTCGATGCAGAGGTGAGGCGACTGATCCAGCACGCCGACCGAGCGCTGGAATGGATCGACGGCTACGGCGACCGCGACGGTGACGGCTTCGTCGAGTACCAACGCAGCACCGACCGCGGCCTGACCAACCAGGGGTGGAAGGACTCCGGCAACTCGGTGACGTTCGCCGACGGCCGCCTGGCGCAACCTCCGATCGCGGCGTGTGAGGTGCAGGGTTACGTCTATGCGGCGTACCTGGCCAGGGCGCTGCTCGCGGAGCACGAAGGCCGGCCAGGTAACGCTACGTACTGGCACGACCGCGCCGGGCGGCTCAAGCAGGCGTTCAACGAGCAGTTCTGGTTACCCGATCGGGGCTGGTTCGCGCTCGGCCTGGACCGGCACAAGCAGCCGATCGACGCGCTCGCCTCCAACATGGGTCATTGCCTGTGGACCGGGATCGTCGACGACGACAAGGCCGAAGCCGTGGCCGAACGGCTGCTCAGCCCCGAGATGTTCAGCGGCTGGGGGGTTCGCACACTCTCCTCCAGCATGACTGCGTACAACCCGATGAGCTACCACAACGGATCCGTCTGGCCACACGACACCGCGATCGCTGTAGCCGGGTTGATGCGGTACGGCTTCGTCGACCACGGCCAGCGGATGGCCCAAGGCATGCTCGACGCCGCGGCGGCGTTCGGAGGGCAGCTGCCCGAACTGATGTGCGGGTTCGACCGCGCCGTGTATCGGCGTCCGGTGCCGTATCCGACGGCGTGTCGTCCCCAGGCGTGGGCCGCCGCGACGCCGCTGTACCTGCTCCGGGCGCTGGTCCGGGCGGAACCATGTATCCCGCACGGAGTGCTCGGATTGGACCCGGCATTACCGGACGAACTAGGAACTTTCCACGTCTCCGGGGTTAACATCGGCCCTTCCCGGGTGATACTGAGCATCCAAGACGGGCGGTCGCGCGTCGAGGGTCTCCGTGACGACGTGGCAGTCGTGAGCGGACGGTGCCGGTGTTCCTCCACGGAGCACGCGGCCGAGCCTGCCCACTTCGGGCCCGGTCCTCGGCCGGCTCGGCGGGGCGGCCGGGAGTGAAGGGATGCGCACGTGTACACGGAACCGCTCCGGGTGGCCGTCGTGGCACCGCCGTGGTTCGACGTTCCTCCGCGCGGCTACGGCGGAATCGAGGCAGTCCTCGCTGACCTGGTCGACGCGCTGATCGAGCGTGGTAACGATGTCACGCTGATCGGCGCCGGCACGGACCTCACCAAGGCACAGTTCATCCAGACGTTCGACACGCCGCCGTCGGAACGGCTCGGCGAGCCATTCCCCGAGGTGGTCCATGCGGCGCGGGTCGCGAAGATCCTGCAGACCCTCGACGTGGACGTCGTCCATGACCACTCACTCGCCGGGCCGCTGCTCGCGTTCGGCGGCGAGGTGCCGACCGTGGTCACCGTGCACGGACCGGTGGACAGCGACCTGCGTGACTACTACGGGTCGTTCGGCCGGGCGCTCTCGCTGGTCGCGATCTCGAACCAGCAGCGCCGTAACGCCCCTGAGCTGAACTGGCGAGGGACAGTGCACAACGCGCTGCACGTCCAGGACTTCCAGTACCAGGCCGACAAGGAGGACTGGATCCTGTTTCTGGGCCGATCCACTGCAGACAAGGGAATGCACATCGCCATAGACGCGGCACGGGCAGCGGGACGCCGAATCGTGCTGGCCGCGAAGTGCATCGAACCAGCCGAGAAGGATTACTTCCGGACCGAGATCGAGCCGCGGCTCGGCCCGGACACCGAGTGGCTGGGCGAGGTCGGCGTGGATCAGAAGAAGGACCTGCTCGCGCGGGCGCGGTGCCTGCTGTTCCCGATCCAGTGGGATGAGCCGTTCGGCATGGTGATGATCGAGGCGCTCGCTTCCGGTACCCCGGTCGTCGCCACGCGGCGCGGGTCGGTGCCCGAGGTCGTTGTTGACGGGGTCACCGGGTTGGTGTGCGACGACGTCGCGGAGCTTCCCTGGGCGCTGGACGAGGTCGAACGCATCGAGCCGGAGCTCTGCCGCAAGGACGTCGACGACCGGTTCTCGCCACACGTGATGGCCGCAGGCTACGAACGGGTGTTCCGCAGCGTCATTCGCCCGGTTCGGGGCCGGACGGTCCCGAAATTGGGCGTGGCGTGACGTCGCTTCGGCTGTCGGGAACCGTTCGCTGACCTCTAGTGTTGAACTAGTGACGGACCGTTCCAGTATGCGTCCGCGGGTGTGGAGGAGAACCATGCAAAGCAACAACCCCGTCTTCAGCCGGGCCGAGGCGTTCAACCGTCGCGGTGCGGGGTCCGAACCGGCGACGCCGACGGCCGGCCAGCTCGAGGAGATGTACGCCGCCCCATCGGCAACCCCCATCCAGACCGGACGGATGACCTACGACGACGTCGTAGTCAAGACCGGCATCACATTCGGCGTGCTGCTCATCGGTGCGGTGGTCGGGTGGCAGCTCCCGCAGCTGTTCTGGATCGGGCTGATCGGCGGCTTGATCGTTGGGCTGGTGAACGCCTTCAAACGAGAGCCCAGCCCGGCGCTGATACTCGCCTACGCTGCGCTGGAAGGGGTGTTCGTCGGCGGCCTCAGCTTCATGTTCGAGAACCTGCAGTGGGACGGCACCAGCCTGCGGGGCATCGTGGCGCAGGCCGTTCTGGCCACCCTCGCGGTGTTCGCGGCCTCGTTGTGGGCGTACCGCAGCAAGCGGATTCGGGTGACGCCGAAGCTCCAGCGCGGCGTGCTGATCGCGCTGGTCGGCTACCTGGTGTTCGTGCTGGTGAATTTTGCGTTCCAGGTGTTCGGGTCGTCCGCGAGCCCGTTCGGGTTCCGCACCGGCCTGTTCGGCATCCTGATCGGCCTGTTCGCCGTCGGGCTGGCCGCGCTGTGCCTCATCCTCGACTTCGACTTCGTGGAGCAGGGCGTGCGCAACGGGCTGCCCGCGCGGTTCGCATGGACCGCCGCCTTCGGGCTGACCGTCACACTGGTCTGGCTGTACGTCGAGATGCTCCGGCTCCTCGCTATCTTGCGTGGCGAGTAGCCGCCGCGTCGACGAGGGCTCCCGCCCGTCTGGGCGGGAGCCCTGCGCTTACTGGAACGAACGCTGGGCCCGGCGCAGGTCGTGCTCGTGCACGATCGCCGTTGCGTGCCCGTGGGAGAGCCCGTGCTCGTCGCGCAACCAGCGGACCCGGTCGTCGAAGCGGAGGAACGCAGGCCCGGCTTCCAGCGCCCGGAACCACTCGGGGAGCTCTCGTCCGGTCGCCCCGGGAACTCGGGCGACCAAGTTGCGATGGGTTTCCTCGGAGTGGTTCAGGGACATGGTCGCCTCCAGCGTTCGGGATGGGTCCTGCGACGAGACTGCCTGACGCGCCACCGGCCGCACAAGCCCGCAACGATTCTTGTGCCAACAGCAGCCACCACGAGGCGAGTTCGTACATCACCAGGCGTACAGGCCTGGTGATGTACCGACACGGGTGGTGAACGTGGTCATTCCGAAGCCGCTACGTCAGCCGCTCCAGTATCACGGCCATGCCCTGGCCGCCGCCGACGCACATCGTCTCCAGCCCGAGCGTGCCGTCGGTGGTCCGCAGCGCGTTCAGCAGTGTGGTCATGATGCGCGCCCCGGTCATGCCGAACGGGTGACCGAGCGCGATCGCCCCGCCGTGCACGTTGAGCTTCTCGTACGGGATCCGCAGCTCCCGGGCGCACGGAATGACCTGCGCAGCGAACGCCTCGTTGATCTCGACCAGGTCCATGTCGTCGATGGTGAGCCCGGTTGAAGCGAGCACTCGCCGGGTCGCCTCCACCGGACCGAGGCCCATGAGTTCGGGGGACAGCGCCGAGGCGGCGGTGGCGACGATCCGCGCCAACGGTATGACGCCGAGCTCACGGGCCCGGGAATCGGACATGATCACGACCGCGGCCGCGCCGTCGTTGAGCGGGCAACAGTTCCCGGCGGTCACCGTGCCGCCCGGCCGGAACACCGGCTCCAGGGCGGCGACCTTCTCGTACGTCGTTCCCGGCCGCGGGCCGTCGTCGGTGTCGACGACCCGCCCGTCCGGCAGCACGATCGGGACGATCTCGCGGGCGAAGAAACCGTCCTTGACCGCCTGCTCCGCCCGGTTCTGCGACTGCACCGCGAACTCGTCCTGCTCACGGCGAGTGACGCCGCGCAGCGCCGCCACATGTTCGGCGGTCTGACCCATCTGGATGTAGATGTCGGGCAGCTCGCCGTCGAGCCGGGGGTCGTGCCAGACGGCACCCGTATCCGCATACCGGCGGGTCCTCTCCTTGGCTTTCATGAAGATCGGGTTGTGAGTGCTTGCCGGGTCGACGCCGGCGCCGCCGAAGCCGGTGTACCGCGACACGCACTCCACGCCGGCAGAGACGAACGCCTGCCCTTCACCTGACCTGATGGCGTGGAACGCCATCCGGGCCGTCTGCACCGACGACGCGCAGAACCGGTTCACTGTGGCGGCAGGCACGCCGTCCAGGCCGAGCTGGACGGCGATACGCCTGGCCATGTTGCCGCCGTGCTCGTCTCGCGGCTCGGCGCAGCCGACGTAGATGTCGTCAATGGTGGCCGGGTCGAGCTGCGGCACTTCGTCGAGTGCACCCTGGATCACCGTCGCGGCGAGGTCGTCCGGGCGGATGTCGATCAGCGACCCCTTGCGGGCGCGGCCGACGGGGGAGCGTCGCGCTGCGACGATCACGGCCTCCGGCATACGGTCTCCCAATTGGTTACCGGTGGGTAGTTGCCCAGCCTACCGACCGCACGGCGCTACCGGCTCCGGGCGACGTCGGCGTCGAGCTGCCGCTCGGGCAGCGGCCGGCGTCTCCGGTGCCGAAGCAGCACCCAGAGGCTGCGCGCGCCGCGATCGGACCCGGCCGCGACCCTCGGCGCCACTTCGGTGCCGGATGCCTCGGCCGCGACGGCGGCCGCGACGGCAACCGGAAGGATGTCGTCGCCCTGGGCGACCTCGAGGTGCTCGTCAGCTCCCACGCCGAGCGCGCTCAATGCCGTCGGCAGGACGGCGGCGGCCGCGGCGGCATAGCCCGCCGCCGAGGGGTGGAACCGGTCTGGGCTGAACATGCCCGCGGCGGGCGCGAACTCCGGACCGAGCATGGAGGCGATTGACACCGTCCGCGCGCCGGCCTCGACGGCCACCACCGTCTGCGCGGCTGCCAGCCGGCGGCTTGCTCGCCGAACGAGCCAGCGCAGCGGGTGCGGTATCGGCTCTACCGTGCCGAGGTCCGGGCAGGTCAAGACGACTACGGCGGAACCGGCAGTACGAAACGTGTGGACGGCGTCACCGAGCAGCCGGACGGATGTGACCGGCTTTACCCGGTGCGTCACGTCGTTGGCGCCGATCATGATCACCGCGAGGTCCGGCGGCGCGGTGAGCGCGCGCTCCACCTGCCCGGCAAGGTCGGTGCTCCGGGCTCCGGTCACCGCGAGCACGGTGAGCCGGACCGGGCGCTCCGCGGCATCCGCGATACCGGCGGCCAGCAGTGCTCCGGGCGTTTCGCCGGGGAACTCGACCCCTACACCAGCGGCCGAGGAGTCACCGAGGATGACGAGGGACAGCGGCTGGCCGGCCTGCCGCCCGAACCCGCCGTCCGCGACCGGCGCCACCGTGGCCGGCGAGCCGATCGCGCGGCGCGCCAGCCACGCTTCGGCGCGCAGCAAGCCGTACAGCCCGGCGCCGAGCAGTCCGACGCCGCTACCGCCGTACGCGGCGGTTGTCGCGATCAACCGCGCGGTCCGGGCACTCACCATGCCACGCTCACCGTGCCACGCTAACCGTGCCACGCTCACCATGGCCATGCTCACCATGGCCAGGCACATCGGGACTCTAACTGGTGAGCGGCACGACTTAGGCTGCGCTCGTGCGGTTCTACGAGCACGTGGTGGATCTGGTGGGCAACACGCCGCTGGTTCGGCTGAACCGCGTCGCCGCGGACGTGCCGGCGATCGTGCTGGCCAAAGTCGAGTACTTCAATCCCGGCGGATCGGTCAAGGACCGTATAGCGCTGCGCATGATCGAGCAGGCGGAGGCGGACGGTCGCCTGGAGCCGGGCGGCACCATCGTCGAGCCGACCAGCGGCAACACCGGCGTCGGCCTGGCCCTGGTGGCGCAGCTGAAGGGCTATCGCTGCGTCTTCGTCTGTCCGGACAAGGTCAGCGAGGACAAGCGCGACGTGCTCAGGGCGTACGGCGCCGAGGTCGTCGTCTCCCCCACGGCTGTGCCGCCGGACCACCCCGACTCGTACTACGCGGTGTCGGATCGGCTTGCGAAGGAGATCCCGGGCGCGTGGAAACCGGACCAGTACGCCAACCCGGACAACCCACGCTCGCACTACGAGACGACCGGCCCGGAGGTGTGGGATCAGACCAGCGGGCGGGTCACCCACTTCGTGGCCGGAATCGGCACGGGGGGAACGATCAGCGGCGCCGGCCGGTACCTGAAGGACGTGTCAAGTGGGTCGGTGCGGATCGTCGGCGCGGACCCGGAGGGGTCGGTGTACTCCGGCGGCACCGGCCGCCCATACCTGGTGGAGGGCGTCGGCGAGGACTTCTGGCCGCAGACGTACGACCGCCAGATCTGCGACGAGATCGTCGCTGTCTCGGACAAGGACTCGTTCGACATGACGCGGCGTCTCGCCCGGGAGGAGGGCCTGCTCGTCGGTGGCTCGTGCGGCATGGCAGTGGTAGCTGCGCTCCGGGTCGGGGCATCGGGGCGACCCGGAGACGTCGTGGTCGTGTTGCTGCCCGACGGCGGGCGCGGGTACCTGTCCAAGGTTTTCAACGACGAGTGGATGGCGTCCTACGGATTCCTGGCCAGCGCCGCCGACGGCACCACCGTCGGTGACGTCCTGAAGGGGAAGAGCGGCGAACTCCCGGCGCTCGTGCACACGCACCCGAACGAGACGGTCGCGCAGGCCATCGCGATCCTGCGGGAGTACGGGGTGTCGCAGATGCCGGTGGTCCGGGCGGAGCCGCCGGTCATGGCAGCCGAGGTCGCCGGTGCTGTGGTGGAGCGGGACATCCTGGACGCGCTGTTCACGGGCAAGGCGAAGCTCACCGACGCGGTCGAGGGGCACATGTCGCCACCGCTGCCCAGCGTGGGGGCCGGCGAACCGGTCGCCGCCGCGGTCGAGGAACTCACCGCGGCCGATGCCGTGCTGGTGCTGGACGACGGCAAGCCGGTGGGGGTGCTTACCCGGGCGGACTTGTTGGGCTACCTGATCCGCTGAACCCGGTGGCACCGGGCTCAGTTGTTGTCGGTCTCACACGCGGCCGCGCCGTCGCGGGAGCGGTGTAGCTTCCGGGCATGCGGCCGTTGCAGCGGCTGCCGACGCTCGTCGGCCTCGGCCTCGGCGTCGGCGTGGTCGTCCTGGCGATCGCGTTCCCGCTGCAGGGCACGGCCGACGAGCGCACCGGCCCGGCGACCCTACCGGATCGGATGGCGTCCTATTCGCACCTCACCGGCGACGTGTCCGACTCACCGCCGGGACGCGCCATAGCGCTCTTCCAGCACGGGTTCGGGGTTGAGCTGTTCGACTTCCCGCAAGCGATCGTCGTCAGTGCCGACGAGGACTTGTACCGGCGCCTGGACGAAGCCGAGGACCGCGCCGGACCGGAGACTCAAGGCGACCCGGCACCCATGCTGCTCTCGCCACAGGGCACGCACGTAGCCGTCGGCGACCACGACACCAACCGGCCCGACCTCGCGGTCGTGGACCTGCGGACCGGCCGCACGTCGTCGTACCCGTTACCGGAGGGACGGAGCGTGCTACCGATTGCCTGGTCGCCGGATGGCAGCCAGGTCGCGTACCTGTTCGAGCAGGAACAGACAAATCCTTACGCTGGCGTGCCACTTGGCGGTTCCGTGGGTCTGCTGAATGTGCATACCGGAGAAGCGGCCGCGTTGCCTGGAGCGTCGGACGTACGGACCGCCGCGTTCCATCCGGACGGTACAGAGCTTGTGCTGCAGCATGGCAAGTCCGCAGGCGGCACACTCCGGGTGGCGAGCCTGGTCGATGCGTCGGCGCGAATCATCGACGCGGGAAAGCGTCTTCTCGACGGTCCAGCCGCGTGGTCACCTGACGGCCGGCTCTTGGCGACGACACGACCAGACACATGTCGATTTCCCGAGCTGGGTCCTTGTGCGCCGGTAAGAGAAATCTCCTTCGTGGACGCCACGGGCGAGGGGCGACCAGTACCGGAACCGCTCGAGCTCGACGCGCCCGGTCCCAATCGCGTGCTGGGGTGGACTGCACCCGACGAGGTCGTGGTACTCGCCGGGCCAAGTCTCACCGAGGTCGGTCACGACCCCGAGAGGTGGTGGCTCACCGCGGTGCCCGTGGATGGCCGCGAACCCCGCCGGCTCACCTGGATACCGGGAGGCGGTCAGTACGGCGTTGGCCGGTTTCAGTTGGCCTCGGTGCTCCTGCCAGACGTTCGGGTACGGGAAGCATCCGGCATGGACCGTGGCCCGTGGCCGGCACCACTCCGCTTCGGGACCGCGGCGTTAAGCGGGATGATCGCCGCCGCGCTGACGAGCGGCGTCATGAAGCGGCGACAGCGGTGGAACCAGAGCTCATGACTCGTCGGTCCCGTCGGTGACTTGTGCGTAGCGACCTGGGATCGTCGCACTCCTGGGGAGCGAGCGCGCTCGTCCGGCGGCACATCGGCGAGCTCAGCCACCGATCGGAGACATGCGGAGTGCTGCAGAACGCCGTGGCCTTCTCCGTTCACCCGATTCGGTCTTCCGACGCTTCCCTCGACGAAGCGCCACCGACTGCCGTAATCGTTGATCGGTCAGTCGTACTCGTTGATTGGTCAGTTCGACTGAGCCATCGTGGCCGGCCGGCTGCCAGCTACGATCAGCGCTCGGTCGCTGTGACGCCGCGACCGATGGGGCAAGCGACCCCAGTCGAGTGATCCGGGCAATAGCCGAACGGGTTCTTCTCCAGATATTGCTGGTGGTAGTCCTCGGCGTACCAGAACTCGCCCAGCGGCTTGATCTCCGTCGTCACGGCTCCAAAGCCAGCGGCGCCGAGTGACCGGGCGTAGAGATCGCGTGACTCCTCGGCGGCGATGCGCTGCGCGTCGGTCGTCCAGTAGACAGCTGAGCGGTACTGGGTTCCGACGTCGTTGCCTTGCCGCATGCCTTGAGTCGGGTCGTGGCCCTCCCAGAACGCCTTGAGCAGCTGCTCGAAGCTGACCTTGGATGGGTCATAGACCACCCGAACGACTTCGGAGTGACCAGTCCGGCCGGTGCAGACCTCCTCGTACGTCGGGTGCGGCGTGTACCCGCCCGCGTAGCCCACCGCGGTCGTCCATACGCCGGGCAGGTTCCAGAAGATCCGCTCGGCGCCCCAGAAGCAGCCGAGACCGAACACGACCTCCTGGTAGCCGGTCGGCACCGGACCCTCGATCGGCGTGCCGAGCACGGTGTGCGTTCCGGCCAGAGTGAACGGACGGTGGGAGCGGCCGGGCAGCGCCTCCTCGGAGGTGACGAGGCGAGACTTGGCGGCGCGGTCGAAGACGAACACGGAACCTCCTTCACGTGACGTACGGCCCAACCGTGCGCACCGTCCGAGTGTTCCCGGACCGAGCCGCCGAGCCGCGCGAAGGACCGGTGCTTCCATCCCTGACTGGCCCTGACTGGCATGGCGCACGTTTCACAAAGTGCACTAAACCGGGCGGTGCAGCTACGTCTCGGCGTGCCGATACAACCGTCCAGCGTGCCAATCGGCCGGCACCGCGGGGCTCCGTCGCGGACCGGTCACCCAGTTACGCTCGCCTGCGTGCGCGTCCCCACTGCGATGCGGGCCGCCCTGGGGCTGGTGTGGTCGCCGCCGGAGCAGGACGCCCTGCGGGCGGCGGTAAGCGGCAAGACGGTCCTGATCACCGGGGCGTCTCGGGGCATTGGCGCCGCAGCCGCCCGCCGACTCGCGGACGCCGGAGCGCACGTCCTTCTCGTCGCGCGGACCGTGGGCGACCTGGAAAAGTGCAGCGCGGAGATCATGGAGAGCGGTGGGACTGCCAAGGTCTACCCGGCCGATCTCGCCGACCGCGGCGCGGTGTCCGACCTCGCCGCCCAGATCACCGCCGAGTACGGCGCGGTGGACGTCGTGGTCAGCAACGCCGGCAAGTCGATCCGCCGCTCGGTCGCCCAGTCGTACGACCGGTCCCAGGACTTCACGCGCACGATCGACGTCAACTACCTGGGGCCGGTGCAGCTGCTGCTCGGGCTGTTGCCGGCGATGCGGGCACGGCAGAGCGGGCACCTGGTCAACGTGAGCTCGATCAGTGCCGATCTGCCGGCGCCCTACTTCGCCGCGTATACGGCCGCCAAGGGGGCCTTCGAGGCGTGGCTGCGCAGCGTCGCGCCGGAGCTTCGAGCCGATGGCGTCGCGACGACGTCGATCCACTTTCCCCTCGTGCACACCGCGATGAGTGCTCCGACGCGGTTCTACCGGTACCTGCCCGGGATGACGGCCGACGAGGCCGCCGACGCGGTGTGCCGAGCGGTGACGTACCGGCCACGATTGATGAGCCCATGGTGGTCCAGGTTCGGCGGTGTGGTTGCGTCGACCGCGCAGCCTGTCAACGACACCGTCCTCACCGCCTACTACCGCGCCACGCGACGATGGTCACCGGCGGCACCCAGCCCAGGAGCCAGCCCAGGAGCACCCAGCCCAGGAGCCAGCCCAGGAGCACCCAGCCCTTGAGCACCCAGCCCGTGAACGTGGTGGGAGGCCGGCTGCGCGGTGCGGCCTCGATCGGCGTGGACGCGTTCGCCGCGACGGTCGGTACGGGCCTGCTCGCCCCGATGTCGCCGCGCCGGGCGGTTCGGGTCGGGCGGGTGATCTCTCGGTTCGGGCTGACGCTGGCCAGCGCAGCGGAGATGTCGGCCATCCGGTTTCCCACCCGGGCCGGGATCGTCGACGACGGTGGCAGCCTCACCTACGCCGAGTTGCGCGATGTCTCGGTCGCCGTGGCGACCGTGCTGCACGAGGAGCATGGTGTGCGCGAGGGAGCGCGGCTCGGCGTGTTGTGCCGAAACCACCGGGACTTCGTCATCGCCTCGGTCGCCGGGTCGCGGCTCGGCGCCGACCTGGTGCTGCTCAGCACCGACCTAGGCGTCGTCTCCCTGGGTCAGGTGCTGCACCGGGAGCGCGTCGACGTGGTCGTGCTCGACGAGGAGTTCATCGATCTGCGTGATCGAGCCGGGACCGGCGGACCGTGGGTGACCGGCCCGGAACTGCGGACGCTCGCCGCCGGCAAGACGGCGTCGACCCTGTCTCCTCCGGGGAGCCGTGGCCGGCTGGTGGTCCTCACGTCGGGCACCACCGGGGTGCCCAAGGGCGCCCCCCGGGGCGCCGGCGAGCTGCGGATGGGTCTTCCGGTGACCAGCCTGCTCGCGGCGTTGCGGTTGCGGTCCGGCCAGCCGATGGTGATCCAGCCGCCGCTGTTCCATGGCTTCGGGCTGGGTTTCCTGGCGGCCGCGCTCACGCTGGGGTGTCCGGCGATTCTGGCCCGGCGGCTCGATGGGCAGCATGCGCTCGAGCTGGTGGACCGGCACCGCGCCACCGTGCTGGCCTGCGTGCCGGTGCTGTTGCACCGCATCATGGCGGTGCCGCCGGAACTGCGCACGAGGTACGAGATTTCCAGCCTGCGCGCCGTCGTGTCCGGCGGCGCGCCGCTGCGACCCGCGCTCGCCCACGCGGTCATGGCCGAGTACGGTGACGTCCTGTTCGACCTGTACGGCACGACGGAGGCCGGCTGGGCGACTCTGGCCACGCCGGACGACCTGCGGGCGGCACCAGGCACGGTGGGCAGACCGGCGCACGGCATCCGCATCGCCGTCCTCGACTCGGCCGGCGACCCGCTGCCACCTGACGTGCCGGGGGAGATCTACATCGGCAGCCGACTGTCCTTCCGCGGCTACACCGGCGGCGGCAGCAAGCGCGTCGTGCGGGGCCTGATGAGCACCGGCGACGTCGGCTGGCTGGATACGCAGGGACGGCTCTTCGTCGCCGGCCGGGCCGACGAGATGGTGGTCTCCGGCGGCGAGAACGTGTACCCGCAGGAGGTCGAAGACGCTCTCGCCGAGCATCCTGCCGTGGCGGACGTCGCCGTCGTCGGCGTGCCGGATCCGGAATTCGGGCAACGGCTCGCCGCCCGGGTCGTTCGCAAGGATCAGGTGACGGCGGACGAGCTGCGCGCCCACGTCGCCGGCGTTCTGGGCCGGCACAAGGTTCCCCGCGACGTGGAGTTCGTCGATGCGCTGCCGCGGACGAGCACCGGCAAGGCACGCCGGCCTACGGCCGCCGTCCGCTCGGCGGGGTCCGGACCGGCGTAACCTCTGCGCTCGTGCACGGATTCGAGACGCTCGCGATCCATGCCGGCCAGGAGCCGGACCCTCGCACCGGCGCTGTCGTCCCTCCGATATACGCCACGTCGACGTATGCCCAGGACGCTGTAGGCGCACCGCGGGAGGGCTACGAGTACAGCCGCACGGCCAACCCGACCCGGGCCGCGCTCGAAGAGTGCCTGGCGAGACTCGAAGGTGGCAGCCGGGGCTTCGCGTTTGCGAGCGGAATGGCAGCGGAGGACACCCTGCTCCGGGCTGTGCTGAGTCCCGGAGATCACGTCGTCATCCCGGACGACGCCTACGGCGGTACATACCGGCTGGTGAACAGCCTGCTGCAGCCGTGGGGGCTGGAATGGACGGCAGTGGACATGACCGACATCGCCGCCGTCCAGGCAGCCGTCCGACCGGAAACCCGAGTGCTGTGGGTGGAGACGCCGTCGAACCCGCTGCTCGGGGTCGCGGACGTCACCGCTCTCGGGGCGCTGGCCCGCACCGTCGGCGCACTGCTCGTGGTCGACAACACGTTTGCGACGCCGTACCTGCAGCAGCCGTTGGTGCTGGGCGCGGACGTCGTCGTCCACTCCACCACGAAGTACTGCGGTGGCCATTCCGACGTGGTCGGTGGTGCGCTCGTGGTCGCTGACCGCCAGCTCGGCGAGGAGGTCGCCTACTACCAGAACGCGATCGGCGGAGTCGCCGGACCGTTCGACGCGTGGCTGGTGCTGCGCGGCGTGCGCACGCTGGCCGTGCGGATGGACCGGCACTGCGACAACGCTGAGCGGGTCGCGGCGATGCTCGCTGCCCATCCACGCGTGGCCGAGGTGCTCTATCCGGGGCTGGCGGACCACCCTGGGCACGAGCTTGCGGCCAAGCAGATGCGCCGCTTCGGCGGAATCGTGTCCTTCCGCGTCGACGGCGGCGAGGCCGCTGCGGTTCAGGTCTGCAACCGGGCTCGACTGTTCACGCTGGCCGAGTCGCTGGGTGGCGTCGAGTCGCTGGTCGAGCATCCCGCGCGGATGACGCATGCGTCGGCGATCGGTGGGCCGCTCGAGGTGCCGGCGGACCTGGTACGGCTGTCCGTCGGGCTGGAGAGCGTCGACGACCTGCTTGCCGACCTCCGCCAGGCACTGGCCGGCTGAGTGCGTCCGATCCGCACCGGCGACGAGATGGAGGCTGCGGTGCGGAAAGTTGCGACGGGACGGGACCGACCAGTGCTCGAGCTAGCGACGCCGTTGGCACACCGCCACACCGGTTCGGATGAACGTCGTTGCTACCGGACCGGGTCGTGTCGCCGAGAATCTGCGACGTCGACGCCTGCAATGGTCCGCAGGATCCGGCGGACTTGCGATCGCTGGAAGCTGTTGTCACCGCCGAAGATCTCGAGGTGGCGACGCCGGAACTCATCGCCCGCCCGC
>JACVRX010000019.1 GCA_014534205.1 Jiangellaceae bacterium | reverse complement strand
TGGCCTGGTCGTCCGACGGCACCACCGAGCGCCCGGCCGGGTCGAACGAGAACAGCGCGGACATGGCTCGAGAGTCCTTCGCCCAGCTGGCGCTCACGTGCCAACGCCCGTCGTCGCGCTTCCACGCGTCCCATCGAATCAGGTCGGGATCGACCTGAAAGTCATTCGCCCAGCGGCTCACGGCGTCTTGCAGCACAGGTGCCGGACCCTCGCCGCCGGACCGGCGAACCGTCGCCTGTCGGGCCCGGCCGGCGACGTATTCGCGTTCTGCGATCACCGGGCCGGCGTAACGCAACACCCGGTCCAGCGGGATGGCCGCGCTCGCGGCAACGGACTCGACGCTTTCGCCGCTGCGGATCCGGGCCTGGATGTCGCGCGGACGGACCTGGCCGTCCAGCTGGATCTGCAGTTGCCCGAGGCGGGCTCGATCGCCGCGCAGGGCAGCGTGGAGGCGTTCATCCACCGGCAGCACCATCGGGGATTCATCACCTTCGGCGCGGCGCAGCAGCAGGTGCGCGCCGTCGTCGGTGACCCCGACCAGTTGTAGCTCCCGCATGCTCGGATACCTCCAGCGCCGGCTGGCATCCATCGTCGCTTGCCAAACGGTGTGCACCAAGCCGCCATGCCGGGCGAGTCGGGGTAAACCTGGACGCCTGGCGCGTCAGAGGGACCCGGTGGCCGACGGCAACGGCGCGGCGCGCCGCCGATGTCCGACTGCGCCGGCGGCCATGGTCAGCAGGCCGGCGGTAACGGCGACCAGATACCCAGTCGACGGGCCGAATCGATCCACCACCGGCCCGGAGACCGCTGCCCCCACGGCGACTCCCGCGTTCAACGCGGTGGAGATCCAGGCCAGCCCTTCGGTGAGCCGGCTCGCTGGTGCTTCCGACTCCACCAGGGAGAAACCGGCGATGATCGTGGGTGAGATGGCCAGGCCAGCGACGAACATGACGACCGCAAGCAGCCACACCGGCCCCACGAACGGCAGTGGTAGCAGCGTGGCTGCCATCGCCGCCTGGCCGGCGAGAAAACGTCCGCGTGGTCCGGTGCGCCAGTGCACTGAGCCGACAACCAGGCCGGACAGCATGCTGCCGAACGCGTAGACGGCCAGCACCGGACCGGACGCCTGGATCACGCCGGCGGCGTCGGTGAAGGCCACCGTGACGACCTCCACGCTGCCGAAGATCACGCCCATGAACGCGAACGTGAGCACGATCCAGCCGAGCGACCGCGTTCGCAACCGGTCACCGTCGAGGTGGTGCTGTCTCGGCGTCGGCGTGGGCTCGGTCCGCCGCTGCGCGGCGAACACCAGACCGCCGCCGACGGTCAACAGCAAGGTGGCAACCAGCCCAGAACGCGGATGCAGGCTGGTGGCCAGCACGGTGGCGACAACTGGCCCGACAACGAAGACCACTTCGTCCAGCACCGACTCGAACGCGTAGGCCGTGTGCAGCCGCGGCGTCCCGCCATAGAGGCGCGCCCAGCGGGCGCGCACCATCGACCCGAAACTCGGGATCGTGGCACCTGCCAGCGCGGCGGTACCGACAAGGACCCCGACCGGCGCGACACCGACCACGACGATGAACGCGCCCAGGCAGGCCGCGTGCAGCGAGAGTACCGGCCGCAGCATGCGCCGCTGACCGAGCCGATCCGCCGCGCGGGCAAGCAGCGGCACCGCGACCGCCTGGGCCAGCAGCGCCGCGCCGGCCACCAGCCCGGCCCGACCGTAGGAGCCGGTCTCCGCGGACACCGCGAGGACGATGCTGATACCGAACATCGACATCGTCAGCCGAGCGGTGAGGCCGGACGCCGAGAACGCCAAGGCCCCGGGTGCTCGGAGCACCTCCACGTACCGGCGCAGCACCCGGCCAGCGTGCCATGCGCCTGTGACACGATCGTCCGGATGCGCCGCGCGCCGTACGATGCGCTGCTCGTGCTGTCCTTCGGCGGACCGGAGCGGATGGAGGACGTCGGGCCGTTCCTGCAGAACGTCACCGCCGGCCGGGACGTCCCGCCGCAGCGGTTGGCCGAGGTGACCGGGCACTACCTGGCAGCCGGCGGTCGCAGCCCGATCAACGAGCACAACAGCGCGCTGGTGGCCGCGCTGGAGCAGGAGTTCGAGACCCGCGGCCTCGCCACGCCGGTCTACTGGGGGAACCGGAACTGGCACCCGTTACTCGCGGACGAGCTCGCGCGGATGCGAGACGACGGGATCGGCACGGCCGCCGTGTTTCTGACGAGTGCGTACTCCTCGTACTCCGGGTGCCGGCAGTACCGGGAGGACCTGGCGGCTGCGGCCGCGAGTGTCGGTCCGGGCGCGCCACGGCTCGACCGGCTGCGGCACTGCTTCGACCACCCGGGATTCGTGCACGCAAACGCCGATGCCGTCGTCGGTGCACTGCAGCAGCTGTCGGCCGAGCGGCGCTCCGGCGTCAGGCTCGTCTTCGTGACACACTCCATTCCGACCGCCATGGCGGGTACATCTGGCCCGGCCGGCGACGCCTACGTCACCCAGCACCGAGTGGTCGCGGAGCGGGTTACAGCGGAGGTGGCGCGCCGGACCGGAGACCGGCATGGCTACGACCTGGTCTACTGCTCGCGCAGCGGTCCGCCAGCCGTGCCGTGGCTCGAGCCGGACGTCAACGACCACCTCGGCACGCTTGCCGCGACCGGCGTGTCGGCCGTCGTCCTCGCACCGATCGGCTTCCTGTCCGACCACATGGAGGTGATGTTCGACCTGGACACCGAAGCGCTCGGCACCGCCCGCTCGGTGGGCTTGGCGGCGGCCCGCGCTGCCACAGCGGGCACGCACCCGGCCTTCGTCGCTGCGATCGCAGATCTGTTCGTGCACCGGGCGGCGGTCGGGTGTCCGTCGCGGTGTTGCCCCAATCCCCGTGGGCCGCGGCCGGCGCTGTGCGGAGCAAGTGAGTGACCGCCCCGGCCGAACTGCTGGCGCTCGCCGTCGAGACGGCACGCGAGGCCGGCCGGCTGGTGCGGGGCCGGCGGGAGGCGGTGACTCGAATGGTGGTCGCGTCAACCAAGTCCACACCGACCGACGTGGTGACCGACTCCGACACCGCCGCCGAGGTGCTGATCCGGGAGCGACTGCTCGGTGCTCGTCCCGGCGACGGCATGCTCGGCGAAGAAGGCGGCCAGGTCGCCGGGCAATCGACGGTCATCTGGGTGGTGGACCCGATCGACGGCACCGTGAACTACCTCTATGGCCTGCCCGATTACGCGGTGTCTATCGCTGCGCAGGTAGACGGGCGAACCGTCGCCGGCGTGGTGCACAACCCGGTGAGCGGCGAGACCTGGACGGCGATGGTGGGTGAGGGCGCATGGCTGCTGGACCGGCGCATCGGCGTCTCCGGGTGCGCGCAGCTCAGCCAGGCGCTGGTCGCAACTGGGTTCGGGTACGACGCGCGGCGGCGAGCTCGACAGGCTGAGGTGCTGCGGCACGTGCTGCCCCGGGTGCGGGACATCCGCCGCGCCGGTTCCGCGTCACTCGACCTGTGCGCGCTGGGCACCGGACGTCTGGACGGCTATTACGAGCGCGGTTTGGCTGCCTGGGACCTAGCCGCCGGCGGGCTGATCGCCCAGGAGGCCGGCGCAGTAATCGCCGGACTGCGCGGCCGCCCGGCCGGCCCGGAGCTCGTCGTCGCGGCCGGACCGGAGCTGTTCCCCGCGCTGCACGACCTGCTCGAGCCGCTGGGCGCCGACCGCGACGACTGACAGCCCCCCGAGATCATCTGGTCGCACGCAGCTGCGCGTCAGATACGCAAGCGGCGTGTCGTGCGCGTTGCGTCCAAGGGATCTCACCACGTCGGGCAGAATTCGCGCCGCACTCCGGGCACAACCGAGGGCTTCCATGCGTTATGCAGGGTCACGGTCGGGTAAGAGCGGCCGGACTGAACGACACCCATAGGGGGTTGGCGATATGGCAACCGACTACGACGCCCCTCGCAAGACCGACGACGAGCTGTCCGAGGACTCCCTCGAGGAACTGAAGACCCGCCGGCTCGACACCACGTCGGGCATCGTGGACGTTGATGAGGCAGAGCTCGCCGAGTCGCTGGAGCTGCCGGGCGCGGACCTGTCCAACGAGGAGCTCGCGGTGCGCGTGCTGCCGCGGCAGCGGGACGAGTTCACCTGTTCGAACTGCTTCCTGGTCCATCACCGCAGCCAGCTGGCGACCGAGAAGAACGGAGTGCTCATCTGCCGAGACTGCGCCGCGTAACGCTCCGGAATTACCACGTACACCACCTGTACCCGTACTTCACCACGGTGCCAGCGCTTGGCAACATGGTGATGTACGGGTGCGCCCAGGGATGGCCCGGCACCGCGTCCGGCCCGGATATCGTCCGTTCGGTGGAGGAGAACCAGCCAGCCCCGCGGGCGCCGGTCGAGGTGCTCGTGCGGCGACTGGATCCCGAGGTGCCGTTGCCGGCATACGTGCACGCCGGTGACGCCGGCGCAGACCTGGTGACGACCCGCGACGTCACCCTGGCGCCGGGCGAGCGAACGATGGTCGGCACGGGCATCGCCGTGGCGCTGCCCGAGGGGCATGCCGCATTTGTCCACCCCCGTTCGGGGCTTGCGCACCGGCTCGGGGTGAGCATCGTGAATACGCCCGGCACTGTCGACGCGGGCTATCGCGGCGAGGTAACAGTGGTGCTCGTCAACCACGACCTTCGCCACACGGTCGAGTTGCACCGCGGAGACCGCATCGCCCAGCTGGTCGTGCAACGGGTCGAGACGGCCCGGTTCCGCGAGGTTGCGCAGCTGCCGGAGTCGTCCCGCGGCACGGGAGGATACGGGTCGACGGGGCTGGCCTCGACCGGTCGCGACGGGAGGCCGTGACCATGGTGTTCCGGCGCCGCCGCCGTGACGACGACACCGCAGAACCGTCCACTGGCGGGAGCGGCGACACCGAGTGGCTCGACCAGCATCCGGACGAGCCGCCAGCGAGACCGCAGCGTCCGGACGGGCCGTTCGACGTGTCCGAAGTGGAGCCGGCCGCCGAGACCCGCGTCGACCTCGGCGGTCTGCTCGTCCGGCCCGGCCCCGGCATGCAGTTGCAGCTGCAAGTGGATGAGCGCTCCGGCACCGGAACCGCGGTCATGATCGTCCACGGCGACGCCGCCGTGCAGCTGGTCGCAGTGGCGGCACCCCGCAGTTCCGGGTTGTGGGACGAGACCAAGGCGCAGATCGCGGCCGACGCACGCAACCGCGGCGGCACCGTGCAAGAGGCACCGGGGCCGTTCGGCACCGAGCTGCGGCTGGTGCTCCCTGCCAAGACCCCGGAGGGGAAGAACGCCGCCCGGCCGTCTCGCGTGTGCGGGGTCGACGGGCCGCGCTGGCTGCTCCGTGCGACGTTCCTCGGCACCGCCGTCACCGATGCCCAGGCATTCGCCCGGCTGGTCAAGGTCGTGCGTGACACCGTCGTCGTGCGAGGCGACGGGCCGATGGCACCTGGGGATGTCATCGCGCTGAAACCGCCGCGTTCGCCGGCGGCCGGTCCGGCGCCCGCCGGCGGGTAGGCTGATCAGACGTGGGAGACGGCAAGGACGGTGCCCGCCGGGTGTGGCGAGTGCTGAATCGGTGGACGGCAGCGGAGGACGAAGCCGACGCCGCCGCGTTGCGCTTGGACGCCCGGGTGGCCGGATGCGTTCCGCTCTCCCAGATACCCGACCGGGAGCGTGCTCGGGTGCGCGGCGTCCTGCACACCGTCACGTTGCAGCCCCGGGACGGGGTCCCCGCCCTAGAGGCTGACCTCTACGACGGATCGGACGTGCTCACGCTCATCTGGCTGGGTCGCCGGCGCATTCCCGGCATCGACTGCGGCCGGGCACTGGTGGCGAGCGGCCGCATCACGACATCCGACGGTCGCCGGGTGATGTACAACCCGCACTACTCGCTGCTCCCGACCGGCGCGGCGTGACCGACCGCGGGCCTTTCTCCGCGCTGGCCGACGACGAACGGTTCCGCGCGCGTGCGGTGCTCGGGCCTATGGCGCTGTTCGACGCCGGGCTGCCGCTGGTCTTGTTCACCGTGGTATACGCCGTGGGCGGGCGGAATTTGGCGGTGTCACTGTGGGTCGCGATCGGTGCGGCGGTCGTCATCGCGGTGATCCGGGTGCTGCGTCGGGACCCGCTGCAGAACGTGGTCGCGGGTCTGCTCGGCGTCGGTGTGGCCGCCCTGCTGGCCGCCCGCACCGGGCGCGCGGAAGACGTGTTCGCCCCCGGCCTGCTCATCAACGCCGGCTACGGGCTCGCCTTCCTGGTGTCGATCCTGGTGCGCTGGCCGCTACTCGGGCTTTTCGTCGGCTTCGCCACCGGACAGGGCACGTCGTGGCGTCGCGACCCGGCGCTGATGCGGGCCTATTCGTTGGCAAGCGCCTTGTTCGCGGCGATGTTCGCGTTACGGCTGGCTGTGCAACTGCCACTCTGGCTGGCCGGCGAGGACCACCTTGGCTGGCTCGCCACCGCCCGACTGGTCATGAGCTGGCCGCTGTTCCTGCTCGTCGCGTATCTGTCGTGGCTGATTGTCCGCCCGGCGCACCGAGCGGCGGCCATGCCGTCAACGGGTGGGCGCGGCGTGCGGTGACAGCAGATCCTCGAGCTGCTGCTCACGGTCCGGCGCGGCGACGAACAGCAGCTCGTCGTGGGCTTCGAGCGGCAGGTCGGGCAGCGGCGCGTGCACGTGCTTGCCGCGGATCACCGACACCAGTGTGGTGTCGATCGGCCAGGCCACGTCGGCGACGGCGGTGCCGACGATCGGCGAGTCGTCCGGCAGGGTCAACTCGACGAGGTTCGCCTCGCCCTGCCGGAACGTGAACAGCCGGACCAGGTCGCCGACGCTGACCGCTTCCTCGACCAGAGCGCTCATGATCCGTGGCGTGGAGACCGAGACGTCGACCCCCCACGACTCGTTGAACAGCCACTCGTTCTTCGGATGGTTGACGCGGGCCACGGTTCGGGGGACACCGAACTCCGTCTTCGCCAACAGGGACACGACCAAGTTGACCTTGTCGTCGCCCGTCGCCGCGATGACGACGTTGCACTGCTCCAACGCAGCCTCTTCCAGCCGCGACAGCTCACAGGCGTCGGCGAGTAGCCACTCCGCTTCCGGCACCGAGACGGCCTTGATCGCTTGCGGGTCCTTGTCGATGAGTAGGACCGCGTGACCGTTGTGCAGCAGTTCGGCGGCGATGGACCGGCCGACGTTGCCGGCTCCCGCGATGGCAACGCGCATTCACACCTCCTGCTGCGGCGCCGTCTGGAACACTTGGCTCACCCGTTCCGTGTCGGCAAGCCGCATGATGACGTGCACGAGATCACCCTCTTGCACCATGGTGTCCTGGGACGGCACCACGCCCTCCCCGAATCGCGACAAGAACGCCACGCGGGCGCCCGATGCCTCCTCCAGGGCGGACACTCGGCGGCCGACCCAGTCGCTCGTCACGTGCACCTCCGCGAGCCGGATGGTCCCGGACGGGTCGATCCACTCGGTTTCTGCGCCTTCGGGCAGCAGCCGGCGCAGCATCTGGTCGGCCGTCCACCGCACCGTCGCCACGGTCGGGATGCCCAGGCGCTGGTACACCTCGGCCCGGCCCGGATCGTAGATGCGCGCGACGACGTTCTCGACGCCGAACGTCTCCCGCGCCACGCGCGCGGCGATGATGTTGGAGTTGTCGCCGCTGCTGACGGCAGCGAAGGCTTCCGCCCGTTCGATCCCAGCCTCCTCCAGCACGTCGCGGTCGTAACCCACACCGGGCACCGTGCGACCGTCGAACCCGGCCGGCAGGCGGCGAAAGGCGTCCGGGTTCTGGTCGATGATCGCGACGGAGTGCCCGCGGGATTCCAGGCTGGGCGCGAGCGTGGCACCCACCCGGCCGCAGCCCATGATCACGACGTGCACGATGGTCCTTCCCGATGCCGCCCCTCAGCCTCGACCGTACACGCCCTCCGCTTCAGGTCACCGCCCTAGCATTTCCATCGTGGCGAGCGTGGCCGAGATCGCGCGCCGGCTGCTGATCGGGCGCAAGCTCGCCAGTAACCGGCTCAGTCAGACGCTCCTTCCCAAGCGCGTCGCGCTGCCGGTCTTCGCCAGCGACCCGCTGTCCTCGGTGACGTACGCCACCCAGGAGATCCTGGTGATGCTCACCCTGGGCGGACTGGCTTTCTTGCACCTCGCCGGCTGGGTGGCTGCTGCCGTGGTGCTGCTGCTCGTCACCGTGGTGCTGTCCTACCGGCAGTTGGTCTATGCATATCCCACCGGCGGCGGTGACTACGAAGTAGCCGCCACGAATCTGGGACCCAACGCCGGGCTCATCGTTGCGAGTGCGCTGCTCGTCGATTACGTGCTCACGGTCGCCGTGTCCGTGTCGGCCGGCGTGGACAACCTGATCTCCGCCGTTCCGGGGCTGGCCGACAACCGCGTGGGTATCGCGCTGACGGTCGTGGCCGTGCTCGCTGCGATGAACCTGCGCGGCGTTCGGGAAAGCGGTGCCGCGTTCGCCCTCCCCACGTACCTGTTCGTGCTGGGCATTGTGACGATGATCGTGTGGGGACTCGGCCGGACGCTGTTCGGCGACCCGCCCGTGGCCGAGAGTGCCGGTTACGACGTCCACGCGGAGCTCACCGGCCTGTCCGGGATCGCGCTCGGCTTCCTCGTGTTGCGGGCGTTCGCGTCCGGCTGTACGGCACTCACCGGCGTCGAAGCCATCGCGAACGGCGTGCCCGCGTTCCGCCGGCCGAAAAGCAGGAACGCGGCCACGACGCTGGCGCTGATGGGCGGGCTTTCCATCGTGATGTTCAGCGGCATCACGGCGCTGGCGCTGATCTCCGACGTGCGGTACACCGAGAATCCGTGCGACCTGGTCGGTTTCGACTGCGAGGACCATCCGCAACGCACGGTGGTGGCCCAAGTAGCGGCAGCGGTGTTCGGCAACGGCACCATTGCGTTCTTCTACGTTCAGGCGGCCGCGGCGCTGATCCTGGTGCTCGCCGCGAACACCGCGTTCAACGGCTTCCCGCTACTGGGTTCGGTACTGGCCCAGCACCGCTACGCGCCTCGGCAGCTGCACACCCGCGGCGACCGGCTGGTGTTCAGCAACGGGATCTTGGTGCTGTCGGTCTTCGCCGGCCTGCTGATCTCCGCGTTCGACGCGTCGGTGACCCGGTTGATCCAGCTGTACATCGTCGGTGTCTTCACCGCGTTCACGCTCGGCCAGACCGGGATGGTCCGGCACTGGAACGCGATCCTGAGGGGTTCGCCACGTCGGGAGGAACGCCGCCGGATACTCCGATCCCGAACGATCAACACGGTTGGTGCGGCGCTGACGGGGACGGTGCTGGTTATCGTCACCGTCACCAAGTTCACGCACGGCGCATGGATCGTCTTCATGGCAATGCCGGTGCTGTTCCTGCTGATGCGCGGCATCCGCGAGCACTACGACAACGTGAACAAGGAGCTCGCCGTCGATGACCGGCCGGGCGGCGAGAGCACGATGCTGCCGTCGCGGGTCCACGCGATCGTGCTAGTGTCCAAGATCCACAAGCCGACGTTGCGCGCGGTCGCGTACGCACGCTCGTCGCGACCGGACGTCCTGGAGGCGGTGACCGTCAACGTCGACCAGGACGAGACCCGCGCGCTGACCGACGAATGGGACCGGCGCAACATCCCCGTGCCGCTCAAGGTGCTGGACTCGCCGTACCGCGAGATCACCCGGCCGATCGTCGACTACGTCAAGGGAGTCCGCCGGTCCAGCCCGCGCGACGTCGTCACGGTGTACATCCCGGAGTACATCGTGGGCCGCTGGTGGGAGCAGCTGCTGCACAACCAGAGCGCACTCCGGCTCAAGGGCCGGCTGCTGTTCAGCCCCGGGGTCATGGTGACGAGCGTGCCGTGGCAGCTGCGGTCGTCGGACATCGCACTGCAGCGCGCGGAAGCGGAGCAGGCTGCGGCCCGCGACGACCGCCGCGAGTACGTCGGTGCGCGACGACCCGGGGAACCGTGAGCTGCCACGCTGTGTCCTCATGAGGGTCCGGATCTTCACCGAACCACAGCAGGGCGCAAGCTACGACCAGCTACTCCGGATCGCCCAGGCGACGGAGCAGCTGGGATTCGACGGGTTCTTCCGGTCAGACCACTACCTCAGCATCGGCGCCGAGGGGCTGCCCGGTTCCACGGATGCCTGGCTGACGCTCGCCGCACTCGGCCGCGAGACCCGCCGCATCCGGCTCGGCACGCTGGTGAGCCCGGTCACGTTCCGGTGGCCCGGGCCGCTCGCGATCTCGGTGGCGCAGGCCGACGCCATGAGCGGCGGCCGGGTGGAGCTCGGTCTGGGTGTGGGCTGGTTCGAGGCGGAGCATCAGGCGTACGGCGTCCCTTTCCCTCCTACCGGCGACCGGTTCGACATGCTCGAGGAGCAACTGGCGATCGTCACCGGGCTCTGGCAAACACCGCTCGGCAAGCGCTTCGACTACTCTGGCCGGCATTACACTGTGGTCGACTCACCCGGGCTGCCCAAACCGGTCCAGCACCCCCGGCCGTCCGTCATCTTGGGCGGTAGCGGCCGCGCACGGTCGGCTCGGCTGGCCGCTCGGTACGCCGACGAGTACAACGTTGCCTTCAAGCCGATGGAGGAGATCGCGGCAGCGTTCCGCGGTGTCCGGACGGCGTGCGCCGACGCCGGCCGTGACGTGGAGGCGATCGGCTACTCGGTCGCGCAGACGGTGTGCTGCGGCCGCGACGACGCCGAGGTCGCCCGCCGAGCGGCGGCTATCGGCCGCGAACCGGCCACGCTGCGCGAGCTGGGCTTCGCCGGCACGCCGAGCGAAATCGTCGACGATGTCGGCCGGTTCGCCGAGCTCGGTGCGAGCACCGTGTACTTCCAGCTGCTCGACCTGGGCGACCTCGACCACCTCCAGCTCCTTGCCGCCGAAGTGATGTCCCAACTCCGCTGACGTGCACACGTAACTGTCGTGGTCTTTCCAGGACCGCTACGACAGGATTGGGGTTGGGGGTGGAGTGAGAGGACAGGTGACGACGGTGACTATGGACAGCTACGGCGCACGAGCGACACTGCAGGTCGGCGACACGTCGCACGAGATCCACCGCCTGGCTGCGGCGGGTGATGTCGCCCGGCTGCCGTACAGCCTGCGCATCCTGCTGGAGAACCTGCTCCGCACCGAAGACGGTGCGAACACCACCGCGGACCACATCCGTGCCCTGGTCGGCTGGGACGAGACCGGGCAGCCGGACACCGAGATCCAGTTCACTCCGGGCCGGGTGATCATGCAGGACTTCACCGGCGTGCCGGCCGTCGTCGACCTCGCCACCATGCGGGAGGCGATGAGCGCACTGGGCGGCGACCCGCGCCGCATCAACCCGCTCAGCCCGGCCGAACTCGTCATCGACCACTCCGTGATCGCCGACGTCTTCGGTGCTCCGGACGCGTTCGTGCGCAACGTGCAGCTGGAGTACGAGCGCAACAAGGAGCGCTACCAGTTCCTGCGCTGGGGCCAGACGGCGTTCGAGGACTTCAAGGTCGTGCCGCCGGGCACCGGCATCGTGCACCAGGTCAACATCGAGCATCTCGCCCGAGTGGTCATGGTCCGCGACGGCGTGGCCTACCCGGACACCTGTGTCGGCACAGACAGCCACACCACCATGGTCAACGGCCTCGGCGTGGTCGGCTGGGGCGTCGGTGGCATCGAGGCAGAGGCAGCCATGCTGGGCCAGCCAGTCAGCATGCTGATCCCGCGGGTGGTCGGTTTCAAGCTCTCCGGAGAGCTCCCCGACGGATCCACTGCCACAGACCTGGTGCTGACCATCACCGAGCAACTCCGCCACCACGGCGTGGTGGGCAAATTCGTCGAGTTCTACGGCCCCGGCGTCGCCGCCGTCCCGCTCGCCAACCGGGCAACGATCGGCAACATGAGCCCGGAGTACGGCTCCACCGTCGCGGTGTTCCCGATCGACGACGAGACCATCCGCTACCTGCGGCTCACCGGCCGCTCGGCCGAGCAGGTCGCCCTGGTCGAGGCGTACGCGAAGGAGCAGGGCCTCTGGCACGAGCCGAACGCGCAGCCCGCGTACTCCGAGCACCTGGAACTGGACCTGTCCACGGTCGTGCCGTCGATCGCCGGGCCGAAACGCCCGCAGGACCGGGTGGCGCTCACCGAGGCCAAGGCGGCGTTCCGCACCGCGCTGCGCGACTACGTCGAGCACCACAAGAACGCGCCGGAGACCGATCTCGACCACGCCGTCGAGGACACGTTCCCGGCGAGCGACCCGCTCGCCGTGCACCCGGGCAACGGGGGCGAAGACGCGCATCCTCCGATCGAGAGCGCCGCGGAGGGCGCGGGCGGGCGTGCATCCGACCCGACGAGGGTTCGGCTGGACGACGGGACGGAGTGTGTGATCGACCACGGCGCTGCTGTCATCGCTGCGATCACCTCGTGCACGAACACGTCGAATCCGAGCGTGATGATCGGCGCCGCGTTGCTGGCCAGGAAAGCGGTCGACCGGGGTCTGGCCCGCAAACCATGGGTGAAGACGACGCTCGCCCCAGGCTCCAAGGTCGTCATGGACTACTACGAGCGGGCCGGTCTCACGCCTTACCTGGAGAAGCTCGGGTTCCACCTGGTCGGCTACGGCTGCACCACCTGCATCGGCAACTCCGGGCCACTGCCGGAGGCGATCTCCGCGGCCGTCGCGGAACACGATCTCGCTGTGGTTTCGGTGCTGTCCGGCAACCGCAACTTCGAGGGCCGGATCAACCCGGACGTGAAGATGAACTACCTCGCCTCGCCGCCACTAGTGGTCGCGTACGCGCTCGCCGGCAGCATGGACCTCGACATCACCACCGAGCCGATCGACAACGACCCGAACGGCCAGCCGGTCTACTTGCACGACATCTGGCCCACGCCGGCAGAGATCGAGGAGGTCATCGACTCCGCCATCGCCTCCGAGATGTTCACCCAGGACTACTCCGACGTCTTCGCGGGCGACGAGCAATGGCAGTCACTGCCGACCCCATCCGGCGACATCTTCGATTGGGACCCGGAGTCGACCTACGTGCGCAAGCCGCCGTACTTCGACGGCATGCGGGCCGAGCCGGAAACGGTCAGCGACATCTCCGGTGCACGCGTGCTCGCGAAGCTGGGCGACTCGGTTACCACCGACCACATCAGCCCGGCCGGCGCGATCAAATTGGACTCTCCGGCCGGCACGTACCTCGCCGAGCACGGCGTCGAGCGCCGCGACTTCAACTCGTACGGATCACGCCGGGGCAACCACGAGGTGATGATCCGCGGCACGTTCGCCAACATCCGGTTGCGCAACCAGATCGCACCCGACACGGAGGGTGGGTTCACCCGCGACTTCACCAAGCCGGACGCTCCGGTCACGACGATCTACGATGCTTCGGTCGCGTACCAGTCGGCCGGCATCCCGCTCATCGTGCTGGCGGGCAAGGAGTACGGGTCCGGTTCGTCACGCGACTGGGCCGCCAAGGGAACGGCGCTGCTGGGCGTCCGCGCGGTCATCGCCGAGTCGTACGAGCGCATCCACCGGTCCAACTTGATCGGTATGGGTGTCCTGCCACTGCAGTTTCCCGACGGCGAGAACGCCGACTCACTGGGTCTCACCGGTGCGGAGACGTTCGAGATCACCGGCGTAACCACGCTCAACGACGGCACGACGCCGGGCACGGTGCACGTGCGCGCCGACGGGGTGGAGTTCGACGCGATCGTCCGCATAGATACACCGGGCGAGGCGGACTACTACCGGCACGGCGGGATCATGCAGTACGTGCTGCGCGCCCTGCTCTAGTCCGCTGGTCGCACTCCGCCTGGACTCCGCTTCGCTTCGTCTCGGCTCGTAGCTCCGGAATCTGCTGGTCGCACTCCGCCTCGACTCCGCTTCGCTTCGTCTCGGCTCGTAGCTCCGGAAGGCGTCAGTGCCGCGCGTGCTCCGGCTGCGCCGTCGCGGGTTCCTCCGTGGCCGACGACGCCGTGCGGCGACGTCCGGGCATGCCGAGGAGGCCGACGAGCAGCAGTCCGAGGCTGCCGACACAGATCCATAGCCCGATCTCGTAGTCGGCGGCACCGAGGTTGTCGGGGGACAGGTCCAGCGCCTGCATGAGGACCCAGCAGACCAGGGTGCCGAGCCCGGCCAGGCCGGCGATCGCTATCGCCAGACGCGACCGCAGCACGGCTCCGGCGAGGCCGAGCAGCCCGGCCAGCGCGAGTGGCGCCGCCATCGACGTCCAGTACGAGGCCGCGTTGCCGGTCACCTGCGTTTGGAGCAGCCGTGCGAGCGGGATCTGCGTCGGCGGACGGCCGTCGAACCAGTTCAGGTAGGCGCTGACCGCCACGCCGACCGCGCCCAGCGCGGTCAGCAGCGTGCTGTTGATCCGCCGGTTCCGCCCGGCGCGGTCCGAGTCCAGAGCGGTCATACCAGCACTGTGCCACGGGGGCGGCCACCGCGCACGGGGGCGCGCGGGTGGTCCGGCGAACGCTGCGATTTAGACTCGTCCAGCGCCCGGATCAGCATCGAGCCAGGAGGCGAGCAAGTTGCGCGTTCTCGACCGCATCCGGGAGCCGCGCGACCTGCGAGCCCTCAGCGACGACGAGTTGACTCTGCTCGGGACCGAGATCCGCGACCTGTTGGTGTCCACGATCGCCCGCACCGGTGGCCACCTCGGTCCGAACCTGGGCATCGTCGAGCTGACCATTGCGGCACACCGGGTGTTCGACTCCCCGCGAGACCCGATTGTGTTCGACACCGGCCATCAGGCGTACGTGCACAAACTGCTCACCGGCCGGCAGCAGCAGTTCGGCACCCTGCGCCAGCAGGGCGGTCTGTCCGGGTACCCGAGCCGGGCTGAGAGCGAACACGACTGGGTCGAGAACTCGCACGCCTCCACGGCGCTTTCGTACGCCGACGGCTTGGCCAAGGCCTTCGCGATCCGCGGCGAGCACGACCGCACCGTCGTGGCCATCGTGGGCGACGGGGCGCTCACCGGCGGGATGGCGTGGGAGGCGCTGAACAACATCGCCGGCGGACCGAAAGGGCGTCCGGGCGAGCCGCCCGCCCGACCGGTCGTCATCGTCGTCAACGACAACGGCCGGTCCTATTCGCCCACCGTGGGAGGTATCGCCGAGCACCTCGCCGGCCTGCGCACGAACCCGCACTACGAGCAGGCGCTCGACGTCGTCAAGCGCAGCCTCGGGCGCACTCCGCTGGTCGGGCAGCCGCTGTACGACGCGCTGCACGGGATCAAGAAGGGCCTCAAGGACGCCCTCTCGCCGCAAGGGCTGTTCGAGGACCTGGGGTTGAAGTACATCGGGCCGGTCGACGGGCACGACCGTGCGGCCGTGGAGCAGGCCCTGGGGCGGGCGAAGCGGTTCCGGGGACCGGTCATCGTCCACTGCATCACCCAGAAGGGATTCGGCTACGAGTTCGCCGTCCGGGACGAGGCGGACCAGATGCACAGCCCGTCGGCGTTCGATCCGGACACTGGTGTGCTCGCCGCAACGCCCGGACAGACCTGGACGAGTGTCTTCAGCGCCGCACTGCTCGACGCCGGTCAGCGCCGCCCGGACGTGGTCGCAGTGACGGCGGCGATGCTCGGTCCCACCGGCCTGGACCGGTTCGCGCGCACCTTCCCGGACCGCTGCTTCGACGTCGGGATCGCCGAGCAGCACGCGGCGACGTCCGCGGCCGGCATGGCGATGGCCGGCCTGCACCCGGTCGTCGCGGTGTACTCCACCTTCCTCAACCGGGCTTTCGACCAAGTACTGATGGACTGTGCGCTGCACCGCTGCGGGGTGACGTTCGTGCTCGACCGGGCCGGCGTGACCGGTGACGACGGGCCCTCGCACAACGGCATGTGGGACATGTCGATCCTGCAAGTCGTGCCCGGCTTGCGCATAGCTGCGCCGCGGGATGCCCGCACGCTGGTGGAGCTGTTCGACGAGGCGCTCGACGTCCGCGACGCGCCCACCGTGGTGCGGTTCCCGAGAGGAGTGGTCGGCCCGGAACTGCCGGCGGACCGCCGCGCCGGTGAGTGTGACGTGCTAGTTCAGTCGGCCGCTCGAGACGTTCTACTGATCTCCGCCGGAGCGATGGCGGCGGTGGGGGTCGACGCCGCCAGCCGGCTCGCCGCTCAGGGCGTCGGTGTCACCGTCGTCGATCCCCGCTGGGTCAAGCCGGTCCCGCCGGCGCTGGTCGAGTTTGCCGCCGGGTACCGGCTGGTCGTCACCGTCGAGGACAGTGGCCGGGTGGGCGGCTTCGGCTCCACCATGGCTCAGGCGCTGCGGGACGCCGGCATCGATGTGCCGCTGCGCGACTACGGGATACCGCAGCGCTTCCAGGCCCAGGGCAAACGGCAGGCGGTGCTGGCTGCCGTCGGGCTCACCGGCCAGGACGTCGCTCGGGAGGTCGCGGGCCTGGTGGCCGCGCTGGATCGCGATGAGCTAGCCGGACTGCCCCGTGACTCGCGATGACGGGTCGCCCGCGGATGCGGTGGCTGCCAATACGCCCTGGCCGGCCAGGGCGGAGCCGGAGCAGCGGCGGGACGAGGTTCGGCACGTGACACTGCCGCCGGCGCGCCGCACCGACGTGCCGCTGTGGCTGGACCGCCAGGCCGCGATCGCCGGCCGGTTACTGCTGATCGGGCTCGCGCTCGCCGCGGTGGTGTGGCTGGCGCTGCAAGTGCAGTTCATCGCGATGGCGGTCGTCCTGGGCTTCGCGGAGGTTTCCCTGCTGTGGCCGGCGGTGCGGTGGCTGCGTGACCGCCGTGTGCCGCAGCCGATCGCGGCGATCCTGTGCGTGGTGGCGTTCATTGCTGTGTTCGTAACGCTGCTGGTGTTCGTAGTCGGCGAAGTTATTCGCAGCAGCCCCGAGATCGCCGAGTCTGTCCGCGGGGCCGTCGACAACATCCTCGACTGGCTGCGCAGCGGGCCGTTCGGCATCGAGTCCGCGGCGATCCAGGACGCGCTCGCGGAGTTGCAGAATTCGATCGGCGACTTCATCGGCGGCGTCGGAATCGGCCTAGCCGCCGGCCTGTCCGTTGTCGGCAACTTGCTCACTGTGCTGTTGATCGCCACGTTCTTCGCGATCTTCGCGCTGTCCAGCGGCGACACGCTTTGGGCTTCGTTCGTCCGGCTGCTCCGTCCCGACCACCACCGGGCCGCCACGGCGGCCTTCAAGGCCTCGATGCAGGCGGCGGGCAACTGGTTCTACGCCGCCACGCTCACCGGCATGATCGACGGTTTGCTAATCGGCACCGGGCTGGTGCTGCTGGACGTGCCGCTCGCGGTTCCGATCGGTGCCCTGACGTTCGTGCTTGCGTACGTGCCGCTTGTGGGTGCGTTGATAGCCGGAGCAGTGGCCGTCCTGGTGGCGGTGTTCGCCGGCGGCTGGGTGACGGGGCTGTGGACGTTCCTGCTCGTGCTCGGCGTCCAGCAGCTGGAGGGCAACGTGCTCGCGCCGCTGCTGCTCTCCCGGGCACTGAGCTTCCACCCACTGGTCATGCTTGTGTTGACGACAACCGCCGCCGCGGCGTTCGGCCTGGTGGGGCTGTTCCTGGCGATTCCCGTCACCGGCGCGGTGGTCGCTGCCGTGATCGCTTTCCGGCGGGAGACCGGCGCGGCTACGCCGGCGACGCCGATCGCAGCGCCGCCCTGACGGCCCTCGTTCTTGCACGGCTCGACGCGCCGCGACACGTGCCGAGTCTGCGGACGTGCGACGACGCTTGCGCGCTTGGCACGGTCGCCGCGTGCAGATGACGGTCCTCGAATTGCTCTGCAACCCGCCTCGCGGGCACGAGTGATCGGTGCGCCTTTGTCGCTGCCAGCACCGCAATTTCGCGTCGGCTGACCTGATCATCGCCGCAACGCCGAGACGAACGGGGGCGACGGTGCTGCATTACGACGCCGATACGACCTCATCGGGGGCGGTCACCGCCCAACAAGGTCGGGTGGTCGTTCCGAAGGGCTACCCTAGCGACGCTCGGCGTGTGCGACGCTCGCGACGCCGGGCGGTAAAAAGCGGCGGCCGGTGACGTGTTCGGACATGCCGGTACGGTCGAGGTACGGGATGATCCCGCCGAGGTGGAACGGCCAACCGGCGCCGAGCAGCATGCACAGGTCGACGTCCTGCGGCTCCGCGACGACGCCCTCGAGCAACATCAGCCGGATCTCCTCCGCGAGCGCCGCGAGCACGGCGTCGCGCACCTGCGCTGAGGTGCGCGGACGGTCGCCCCGCTCCAGCAGCGCCTTCACGTCGTCAGGCACGAACGGACCGTCCATGCCCCACGACCACAGACCCGGCTTGCCGGCGGCCACCAGCCGGCGCAGATTCTCCGGAACCGGGAACCGGTCGGGGAAAGCCTCCTGCAAGGCTTCTGCCACATGTAGCGCCACGGCGGGCCCGACGAGCTGCAACAACGTGAACGGGGACATAGGCAGTCCCAGCGGTTCCGTCGCCCGGTCGGCGACCTCCACCGGAGTGCCCTCGTCCACCGCCCGCGTGATCTCGCCGAGGAATCGGGTCAGGATTCGGTTGACCACGAACGCCGGCGCGTCCTTGACCAGCACGCAGGACTTCCGCAGCTCTTTGCCCACGGCGAATGCCGTGGCGATCGTTGCGTCGTCGGTCTGGTCGGCCCGCACCACCTCGACGAGCGGCAGCACGGCGACCGGGTTGAAGAAGTGCATGCCGACCACCCGCTGCGGGTGGGCGAGCACCGACGCCATCTCGGTGACCGAGAGCGCGGAGGTGTTGGTCGCAAGCACGCAGTCAGCAGACACGACGGCCTCTGCCTCGGCGAGGACCTGCTGCTTGACCTTCATCTCCTCGAAGACGGCTTCGATGACGAGGTCGGCCTCGGCGAACGCAGCCTTGTCGGTGCTGCCCGTGACCAGGGCAGTGAGCCGGTTGGCCTCGTCGTCGGTGATGCGGCCCTTGCCACGCAGTCGGCGAACCTCGCTGTGCACGTAACCGACACCGGCGTCGACCCGCGGCTGGTCGATGTCGGTCAACATCACGGGCACGTGCAGCCGGCGCACGACGAGCGCTGCGAGCTGACTCGCCATCTGCCCGGCGCCGGCGATGCCGACCATGCCGACCGGGCGGGCCAGCTGCATGTCCGGAGCACCCACCGGGCGCTTGGCCCGCCGCTGCACCAGGTCGAAGGCGTAGACGCTAGCGCGGAACTCCTCGCTCATGACCAGGTCGCCGAGGGCTTCGTCCTCGGCTGCGAAGCCTTCGTCCCGGGTTGCGGTGCGGGCGGCGGCGATGAGCTCGAGTGCCCGGTACGGCGCCGGCGCGGCGCCGTGGACCTTCTCGTCCGCGATGGCACGGCCGCGTTCGATAGCTGCCGCCCACGTCGGCTCGTCCCGTTCGACGGTGCGCTGGACGGTGACCTCACCGCGAAGTACTCGGGCGGCCCAGCTCAGCGACTCCTCCAGGAAGTCGGCGCCGCCGAACATCGCGTCCGCGATTCCAAGACGAAGCACGTCCGGCCCGGTGAGCATCCGGTTCTGGTTCAGCGCGTTCTCGACGATCACCGTAACCGCCGGGTCGGAGCCAACCAGGTTCGGCAGCAGCCAGCAGCCACCCCAGCCGGGAATCAGGCCGAGTTGTGTCTCTGGCTGCGCGACGCCTGGGTTGGCCACGTGGACGGTTCGGTAGGTGCAGTGCAACGCGAGTTCCAGGCCGCCGCCGAGCGCGAGGCCGTTGACGAACGCGAACGTCGGCACCGGACCGCTACCAAGCCGGCTGAACACCCGGTGGCCCAGCCGTCCAATCTGGACGGCCTGATCGGGCGAGGTGACCAGCGCAACCCCCTTCAGGTCGGCGCCGGCCGCCAGCACGAAGGGCTTTCCGGTGACACAGACGGCGACGACGTCCGGTCCGGCGAACGCCGAGTCGAGCGCCCGATCCAGCTTCATGAGGCTGGCCGGCCCCAGCGTGTTCGGCTTGGTGTGGTCGTGCCCGTTGTCCAGAGTGATCAGCGCGGCCCGGCCGGCACCCAGCGGCAGCTCGACGAAGCGCATCAGCGCCTTGGTGACCACCTCGCCGGGGAAGGGGGACATTCCCTCGACCGGTGTGGTGCTCATCAGGCGGCCACCTGTCCGGCATCGGCGTGCGCCGGGTTCTCCCACACCACCGTGGCGCCCATGCCGATCCCCACGCACAGCGTGGTGATCCCATACCGAACATCTGGCCGGTTCTCGAATGCGCGCGCCAGCTGGGTTATCAACCGCACGCCGGAGGCGGCCAGCGGGTGGCCGAGCCCGATGGCGCCGCCGAACGGGTTGATCCGCGGGTCGTCGTCGGCCATGCCGTAGTGGTCGAGAAACACCAGGACCTGTACGGCAAAGGCCTCGTTGATCTCGATCAGGCCGATGTCGTCGATCGTGAGGCCTACGCGCGCGAGGGCCTTGTCTGTCGCCGGAACCGGCCCTACCCCCATGTACTCGGGTTCGACGCCGGCGAACGCGTACGACACGAGCCGCATCCGCGCCGGCAGGCCGAGGTCCCGAGCGGCCTCGGCGGAGGCCAGGATGCAGGCGGTGGCGCCGTCGTTCAGCCCGGCGGCGTTGCCTGCGGTGACCCGGCCATGCGGTCGGAACGGTGTCTTCAACGTGGCCAGATCCCCGACTGTGGTGCCGGGCCGCGGCGGCTCGTCGGCGGTTGCGAGACCCCAGCCGTGCTCGCTGCTGCGGGTGGCCACCGGCACCAGGTCCGGCTGGATCTTCCCGTCGGCGTACGCCTTTGCCAGCTTGGCTTGGCTCGCCGCGGCGAACGCGTCTGCGCGCTCCTTGGACAGGTGCGGGAAGCGGTCGTGCAGGTTCTCCGCGGTCTTGCCCATGACCAGGGCGGACGGGTCAACGAGCTGCTCCGCGAGGATCCGCGGGTTGGGGTCTACGCCTTCGCCCATCGGGTGGTGGCCCATGTGCTCGACGCCGCCCGCGATTACCACGTCGTAGGCACCGAACGCGATGCCGGTCGCGGTGGTCGTTACCGCGGTGAGCGCGCCGGCGCACATCCGGTCGATGGCGAAGCCGGGCACCGACTGCGGCAATCCGGCAAGCAACGCCGCGGTACGCCCGATGGTGAGCCCCTGATCACCGATCTGCGTGGTAGCCGCGACGGCCACGTCGTCGATGCGCTCGGGCGCCAGCGACGGGTTGCGGCGCAGCAGCTCCCGGATGCACTTCACAACCAGGTCGTCCGCGCGCGTCTCGTAGTACAGGCCGGCCGGCCCCGCCTTACCGAACGGCGTGCGCACACCGTCGACGAACACGACCTCGCGTAGTTGCCCTGTTGCCATGGCCCTCACCCCTGCCGCGATGCTACTAGTCGGTAACCGTTTGGAATGACCACGTTCACCACCCCTGTGGGTACATCACCAGGCCTGCAGGCCTGGTGATGTACGTGCAGGCATGGTGTACGTGGTCATTCCA
>JACVRX010000111.1 GCA_014534205.1 Jiangellaceae bacterium | reverse complement strand
GAACAGCGACGTCGTGCCGTGCCGCACGTAGTCGTGCGTCCGCCGCTCCGGGCCGCCGCCGGGCACCATCGGCAGCAGCAGCAGCAGCGGCTGCGTGCGGTCCAGCGCCTGCACTTGGCTCTTCTCGTCCACGCATAACACCACGGCCCGCTCCGGCGGGTTGAGGTACAGGCCGACCACGTCACGGATCTTGGCTTCCAGCTGCGGGTCGGTGGAGAACTTGAACGTCTCAGACCGCCACGGCTGCAGGCCCCACTTCTTCCATGTCTTGCTGATGGTGAAGTCGCTGACTCCCAACTCCTTAGCCAGCAATCGGCTCGACCAATGCGTCACCCCCAGCCGTGCCGGCGGAGGCTCCAACGTGGCCAGCACGATCGCCACCTCGTCCACCGTCTTGGGTCGACCCGACTTCGGCCGGTCGTCCAGCCCGGCGATCCCCTCGCTGGCATACCGACGCTTCCAGCCGATGACCGTTGGCTTGCTCACCCCCACTCGACGCACGATCTCCGCGGTTCCGACCCCGTCGGCGGCCAGCAGCACGATCCGCGCCCGTTGCGCCAACCCCGCCCGCACCGACGAAGACCGCATCCACGAGGACAACACCGCCCGGTCTGCCGCCGGCACCTGCACACCCACAGTCAACGACATGCATCATGATCCCACGAGGTAAGACTACTTACCTAGCGCGACACTAGGACGCGGCATTTCAGCGTGGCTTCACGGCCTGCAGGGTGTAGGTATGCGGAAGGCGCCACGGCCGGTCGGACAACCTCCACTCGCCGCTCCCGATCGACTCCATCTCGCCGGGCCGTGCCTCTTCCGGGACGCTGTCGTGCTCCACCAGACCCGTCAACGTGAGGCCGGTGTCGAGCAACGCGGTCAAGATCTCGCCGAGGCCGTGGTTCCACTCGACGCTGCGCGTCTGGGTGAACACTGCGTCGGTCTGCACATACGTTCCGCCCGCCTCGAAGACCGTCGGTTCTGGACGCTCGAAGTACGGGTACTCCAGCGCGAGCAGCCGGTCCTCGCGCGGATCGTCAAGCGCCCAGAGCACCGGGTGCAGTTCGCGCATGAAGAACCGGCCGCCCGGTCGCAGCAGCTCGGCGACCACCCGGCCCCAGCGGCGAACGTCCGGCAGCCAGCACAGCGCACCCATACCGGTGTACACGACGTCGAAGGACTCCGGGCCGAGCGCGGCGACGGCGTCGTAGATCTCCGCTTCGACGAATCTGATGTCCACCCGACACGCGGCGGCGAGGCGCTGAGCCTCGGCCAGCGAGGCGGCGGAGAAGTCGAGCCCGGTCATGGTCGCACCGAGCCTTGCAAGCGAGATGGTGTCCGTGCCGATGTGGCACTGCAGGTGCACGCCGTCCAGGCCGGTCAGGTCGCCGAGCCGGGGCAGGTCGAACCGGACGACGGGGCTCACGAACTGCGGATCTTCGATGAAACGCTGCACGTGGTAATCCGGCGATGCAGCGTGGGCCGGTCCCCGCTCGTCCCACAGCGCCCGATTGACCTTTTGGTAATTCTCCATCAGCGCAGTAAACCCGCGATGAGGTTGATAGCGCCCGCGACGATCACCAGACCGAACAAGTAGGCCAGCAGGGCGTGGGGGAGCACCGACCTGCGTATCAGCGGATCCCGCACCGTCGTGTCGGACACTTGGTAGGTCATACCGATCGTGAACGCGACGTAGGCAAAGTCGCGGTAAGTCGGCTGATCGTGCGCGGTCAGTGCGCCGAACGCGATGCCGTCGCCGTTTGCCCGGAAGTGCAGGTCGGCGTAGCGGAGGGTGAAGACAGTGTTGATCACCGTCCAGGACAGCAGGACTGTGAAGAGCGCGAAACCGGTGAGGACAGCCTTGGTCACGCCGCTCTCCCGCCCGGCGAGGCTCAGAGCGAAACCGACGCCGACCAGACTGGCGACGCTTGCGCCGACCAGCAAGAGCGTGGCGGTCACCTTCGTCTCGTCGTCGCGGACCGCGAGCTCCTCGACGTGGCCTCCTTCCGCTCGGAGGATGATCGGCCACACGGTGAGGAGAAAGAGAAGCGCGGTGGCGTCCCAACCGCCGACCGCAGCTAGCATCCACGGCAGGAACGAGCGCAGCAGCAATGCAGCGGCGAGCCCACCGGCCAGCACGGTGAGCGTTCGTCTCAACGCGGGTGCGTGCCATCCGAGCCACCGGTGATACGTCGTCGTCGCGGGAAAGCCGCGTGCACCGGACGGCGTCATGTCGGAGACCTCCCCAGGTTCTTCGACCGATGGCAGACTCTGATCCGCTCTCGGCTAGTTGGAAGGGTGTGTGCCGATGGGGATCATCTCGCGCGGCTTCTCCGGTCGGCGCCGAGCGCACGACGAGAACCTGCCACCCGGCCAGTACCTGACCGAGGGCTTCCCGGTGCTCTCGGCCGGCCCTACGCCGCGGATCCAGCTCGAGGAGTGGGAGTTCACGATCACCACCGAGGCCGGCGATGTCCATCGGTGGGACTGGACGGCGTTTCGGCAGCTCCCCGCGGACGAGTTCACCGTCGACCTGCACTGCGTCACCCGCTGGTCCAAGCTCGGCACGTCGTGGGAAGGCGTCTCCCTGGAGACGCTGTTCGCTGACGTCGACACGGCCGCGGACTACGCGCTGGTGCACTCCTACGGCGGCTACACCACGAACCTGCCGGTCGACGACCTGCTCGACGGCAAGGCGTGGGTGGCGTACCGGTACGACGGCGAAGAGCTCGCGCCGGAGCACGGCGGCCCCGCCCGGCTGCTCGTGCCCCACCTGTACCTGTGGAAGAGCGCGAAGTGGGTGCGCGGGATCGCGCTCAGCCACTCCGACGAGCCCGGGTTCTGGGAGAGCGCCGGATACCACAACTACGGTGACCCGTGGCGGGAGCAGCGGTACTGGGGCGACTGAGCGATGGGGAGCCCGAGCGAGGTTCGAGCGCGGCCCGCGACGTCGAGTTGGCGGGTGGCGACGGTTGTCCGAGTGCGGTCGCTGAATGCACGTGCCCGCAGCATCCTGCTCGACGTGCCCGGCTGGCCGGGGCACGACGCGGGCCAGCACGTCGACGTCCGGCTGACGGCCCCCGACGGGTACACCGCGGTGCGGTCGTACTCCATCGCTTCAGCGACCGGCGGTCAGCAGGTCGAGCTGGCGGTCGAGGAGCTGCCCAACGGTGAGGTGTCCCCGTATTTGACCCGGGAGCTGATCGTGGGCGACCGGATCGAAGTGCGCGGGCCGGTCGGCGGCTGGTTCGTGTGGCGGCCGGAGCAGCGTGAGCCAATCCAGCTCCTGGCCGGGGGCTCCGGCGTCGTGCCGTTGGTCGCTATCGCCCGTTCGCGCTCGGCGGCCCTCAGCGCAGCGCCGATGCAGCTGCTCTACTCCGTACGGGATCCGGATTCATTGCTCTTCGGTCCCGAACTCGCCGACCTGTCTGCCGGCGACAGCCTGCGCGTCACTTACGCTTACACCCGCTATGCACCCGCCGGGTACGGGCGCCCCCCCGGGCGAGTGGACGCGAAGCTGATCGCCGCTGAGACGTTGCCGGTGGACTCCGCACCGACATGTTATGTCTGCGGCCCTACCGGCTTCGTCGAGACCGTCGCAACGTTGTTGACGGACGTGGGGCACGACCCTGCCCGGATCAGAACCGAACGCTTCGGCCCCACCGGAGGACAGCGATGAATACGGACGCGTTTCTCGACGGCAATGCCGCCGCCGGCATGCTGGGGGAGCTGTTCGCCGTCGAAGTGACGGCGGCCGGCGCCCAGTGCGCGCATTGTGGACGGGTGTCGGTGGTCGCGCAGGCCCGGCTGTACGTTGACTCGCCGGGTGTCGTGGGGCGTTGCCCATCCTGCGAGGAAGTGCTGTTCCGCATGGTCCGAGCACCTGGGCGGGCCTGGCTCGACCTGCGCGGCGTCAATTACCTCGAGTTCGCTTTGCCCGAGGATGGCTGATCGACCTCAGCCAGCCCCCGGTCCCGTGATCATGAACGTCTTGCCTCCGTTTCGAGAGCAGAGCTGACATGATCACGGACGATTGCTCAGAACTGCGGGAAGCCCACGTTCTGGAAGAACCAGAACGCCGACGTGAACCACAGCGACACGAGCGCGGTGAAGGTAAGCCCACCGAATAGCGGCAGCGCCCAGCCGGGCAGGCCGCGCATGTGCAAGGTGAGCATCTTGGCGACGAACGCCCCGTAGAACCCGCAGCCGAGCAGCGAGTGGGCCAGCGTCCGAGCGTCGAAGTCCGAGAGACCGATCGCCCAGAGGCAGTGGAACGCAACCGGCGCGCTGACGGTCACGGCAAGCGCACCACTGATCCGGTGGGCTGTGCGCAGCCACTTCGGTGCGTCGCCGGACCCGTAGACACGGAA
This sequence comes from Jiangellaceae bacterium, assembly GCA_014534205.1. Classification (GTDB taxonomy): domain Bacteria; phylum Actinomycetota; class Actinomycetes; order Jiangellales; family Jiangellaceae; genus JACVRX01. The sequence continues at coordinate 1,096 of JACVRX010000111.1, read as the reverse complement.
GATCCGCAGCGCGGACCCGAGCTGGAACAAGCCCAGCGCGGCGGCGATCGTGGCGAGCCAGACCTTCATGTTGATCATGCCGGAGAAGCCCAGCGTGAAGATCGCCTGGCCGGTCGGCTGGTGAATCCGTCCGTAGGCGCCGAGGGCGACCGCGACAGCACAGCCGACGAGCAGGGGAACCAGCACGAGGCCGGGTCGCGCCGAGGTGCGTTCGGTGTTCGCCTCGGACACCATGACTCGATCATGGCGAGTGCCCCGGACGGCGTCCACAGGAACGCCGGAGCCAGCGCGTGATCAAAGGCCGTATGTCTCCAGCAACCGCAGCCACACCTCGCTGACAGTGGGGAACGCCGGTACGGCGTGCCAGAGGCGTTCCAAAGGCACCTCCGCCGTGACTGCGATCGTCGCCGAGTGCAACAGGTCGGCGACTCCTGGTCCCACGAACGTGACGCCGAGCAGTACCCGGCGCGACTCGTCGACGACAGCCTTGGCTCGTCCCTGGTAGTCCTCGCCCTGCAAGTAGGCGCCGGTCACCTGGCCGATGTCGTACTCGACGGTTCGCACGTCGAACCCGAGGTCCCGCGCCCGTGCTTCGGTCAGCCCGACGGCGCACGCCTCGGGGTCGGTGAACACCACCTGCGGTGCACCGCGGGCGTCGGCTGTGGCCCGCAGGCCCGGCGCAGTGTCGTCGCCGCCACGGGCACGGGCGACGATGACGTCGCCGCAGGCCCGCGCCTGGTATTTGCCCATGTGGGTGAGCAGGTTCCGCCCGTTGGCGTCTCCCACGGCGTACAACCAGCCGCCGCCGATCCCGGTGGCGCGCAGGCTGTCGTCCACCGTGATCGGCTGGCCGGGTTCCAGTCCCACCGAATCGAGCCCGACGTCGTCTGTGTTGAGGGTGCGACCGGCCGCGACGAGCAACTGGTCCACTTCCATTGTTCCAGCGTCGCCCAGCGTGAGGGTGATTACGCCGTCGGTGTTGCGCGAGACCGTGCTCGCGGCGACGTTGGTTCGCACGGTGACGCCCTCGTCGCGCAGCGCGCTCGCGACCATGGCGCCGGCGAACGGCTCCATCCGCTCCAGCAAACGGTCACCG
>JACVRX010000041.1 GCA_014534205.1 Jiangellaceae bacterium | reverse complement strand
GGGCAGCGCCGAGTGCCGCCGCGTCGATCACCTCGAAGCTCTCGTCGCCGACGCGTTACACGTATCGCTTACTGGCCGGAATCGCTCGTACTAGCTGCCGGATTCGTTCCTCGCCTCTGTGTTCGGCCCGGTCCAGTCCCTTACCAAATATCTTGGCAGCAGCCTGCTGCGCCCCGGCTCGTATGTTGACCGCCTTTCCAAAAGTGGTCCTGTCTCCGAGCGACCCCACCGGCAATCCAGCCGGCTGCCGAGCTGTCACGGCGTTGAAGGCTAGATACCGGTACGAAATCACCGTGCCCGCCGGAGATAAGCGGAGCTCAGCGTCGGATTGGCGGGGCCGCTGTATCAGACCAAGATCAGTTCACGTCCAGGCACGCCAGAACGGAATCAACGGCAAACGATGGTCAATGACGAGCGGTCTGCTCGACTGCCGATTCAGGGTGTCGGCCCAGGTTGGGTCCCTCAGAGCACGTTTTGCGCGGCTAGCTGGCGGTGGGGCGGGTGGGACTCGAACCCACGACCTGACGGATTATGAGTCCGCTGCTCTGACCTGCTGAGCTACCGCCCCGATGGACGCCCACGGCATCACACCTGGCTGATCCAGGATAGCCAGCCGCACCGGCGGAGTCCGGCCACGACCGGGAACAAGGCCGTGCCCCCGGCGGTTTGACGTGTAATCGTGTAATCAGGGTCCGACAACGGTAGAGCAGCGAAGGATGAACCCAGACGCGAGCCCCCTCCCCGGCTTCGGCGAGAGCGACGAGCCCCTCGACGCGTACTCCCGAGTGGTGACCGCGGTGGCCGAAGAGCTACTCCCGCACGTCGCGAGCGTGCGAGTCCGTGGATTGCGTGGCGGCTACCAGTACGAAGGAGGCGGTTCGGCGGTCGTCTTCACCGAAGATGGCTACCTAATCACCAACGCGCACGTCGTCGGCAAGGCGCAGCGTGGCAGCGCCGCGTTCGCCAACGGCTCCGAGGTGGACTTCGACGTCGTCGGCTCCGACCCGCTGTCCGATCTGGCGGTCCTGCGAGCCCGCGCTGGCATTCCGTCGGCCGCGCAGTTCGGCGACGCCGATACCCTTCGGGTGGGCCAGCTGGTCGTGGCAGTGGGTAGCCCGCTCGGCCTGGCGGGCTCGGTCACCGCTGGAGTTGTGAGCGGTCTGGGCCGATCACTGCCGACCCGCAGTGGCCAGGCGGCGCGAGTGGTCGAGGACGTCATCCAGACGGATGCGGCGCTCAACCCTGGAAATTCTGGCGGTGCGCTCGCGAATTCCCAGGCTCGGGTAGTCGGCATCAACACTGCGGTGGCCGGGATCGGCCTTGGCTTGGCGGTCCCGATCAATACCACCAGCCGCCGCATCCTCGCCACCTTGATGCGCGACGGTCGGGTACGGCGCGCCTACCTCGGCCTGGTCAGCACCCCAGCGCCGTTGCCGGCCGCGCTCGCTGCGCGGACCGGTCAACGGCAGAGCCTGCGCATCGTGGACGTCGTCCCGGGCAGCCCAGCCGACCGTGCCGGGCTCAAGCCGGGCGACCTGGTGCTTTCTGCCGGGCGGGCGCCGGTCGCGGCGGCGCAGAGCTTGCAACGGCTGCTCTTCGCCGACGCAATCGGAACGCCACTGCCACTCACCGTGCTGCGCAACGGCGCCATGGTCGACGTCATCGCGGTACCGACCGAGCTCGAACGGGTCTGATCTCGCGGCTGGTGCCGCCTGGTGGAGCCTTGTCGCCGCCGGATCGCAGCTGCTCCGTGCAGCGGTCCTGGCTGAGACACGGCGAGCAAGTCGCGCAAAGCCGCCGGGTAGAAAGGTCCACATGAGCGAGCAGAACCCGCTGCCGGGCAGCAATGTCGACAAGGATCCCGACGAGTGGGTCACCGGCGACGAGCCGATGACCGGCGCCCAGGCGTCGTACCTCAAGACACTCTCGGACGAGGCCAGCGAGCCGTTCGACGAGTCGTTGACGAAGGCGCAGGCGTCGAAGCGCATCGAGGAGCTGCAAGCAAAAACCGGCCGCGGCGCCGGGTAGCGCCCTCGGGCTGCTCCCGCGGTTGGACTCGAACCAACAACCTACCGGTTAACAGCCGGACGCTCTGCCAATTGAGCTACGCGGGAATCTCGGCACGAAGCCGACCGATCCAGCAGGATACCAATCGGCTGGCTGGGCGTTGAACTCGCCGAATCCTGGCGGCGGCATTCAGGAAGTCAGTCGACCTCAGCCCGCACCTCGGCAACCGCGGCTGCGATCCGCTGCCGGGTTCCCGGTGCATCGACGTCGAGGCCAGCGTCTGGACGGACGACCCAGCGCAACGTCTGGTCTGGTCGGCGGCGCCCGATCACCTGGACACCTCGGCCCGGCTCGATGGGCAGATATCGGCTGATCACGATGCTTGCGTTCACCTGTTCGCGGACGACGTCGAGGAAGGTGCGACCGTCGTCGATGCGGAGCCGGTGCTCCCGCCTTCGCGCGCCCAGGGGTGGCGTCTCCACGACGACGAGCAGCCCTTCCTCGCCGCTCCACGTCGCGCGATCCACGTCGTCCCATGCGACGGCGGCCGTACCGTCAGCGGTCGGGAACAGCAGGCGGCGGTCGGTCGCGACGGCTGGTCCGTCAGGCGTGGTGGCGTGGGCCAGAACCCGCTCGCCGCTTTCCAGTGCCAGCCCGGGTGGCCGGCGTCGGCGCCACACAGCCACAGCCGAAACTACGGGGTGGTGATCCCGCACTCTTCCTCGAGGTACGCGTCGACCCGCTCCGCGGCGGCCTCGAAGTCGCCTTGCTGAGCCTCGAGCTGCGTGCCGAGGTCTTCGAGCTGCTGCTCAAGCTCCGCGGGGTCGGTGGCGTCGAGACCTTCCAAGCCGTCTTGCACCGACTCGAAAAACGATGTCACGGTGGCCCACTCGTCGGCCAGCTCGGCGGGCGGCTCGACGTCCTGGACCGACTGGATGGCCTCGTCGAGTTCCTGGATGGCTTCCTGCGGAGTACTCGCATCCGGGTCGACGTCGAACTTGTCCGCGACGCGCTCCATCTCGGCGCAGAACTCGCCGTTGTCGGCACCCGACCCAGGGCTCTCCTGCGGGGAGCCGCCGGCCGTCGCTCCCGGGGATTCGGCCGAGCCCGCGGCCTGATCGTCGTCACCGCCGCAGCCGGACAATGCAACGCCCAGGGCCAGGACGACGCCGGCCCACTTCCGCTGAGACATGGGTCGCCTTCCCGGCGCACTGAGACGATGCACGTTCGTCGTGAGGAACGCCACGGTAGCGCAGCCGGCGGCCGCGCTGGTCGAGGGTGGAGTCAGGACGTGCCCATGCCGCGCTCGCGCAGGTCCCGGCGGTCCTTCTCCAGGGCCAACAACTCGGTGAACATCCGGTTGTAGAGAGTGGTCTGCTCGGACGGGTCAGTGCGCTGCAGCCGCGCCTTCAGCGCAACGAGCTTGCGGGACACCCAGACCTCGTGCATCCGCAGCACCACGGACTCGGCGTACCGCGACAGGGCCGCCTCCTCCGCCGGGATCGGCTCGACGGCGAGTTCTGCGAGCAGCTGCCGGGCCGTGTCGTCCACAGCCGCAGCCAGCAGCGCATCGACCCAGGCCCGGCCACCGGGCGACGTCGCGCATCCTCCTGCCTTGCCGACGGTTTCCCGAAATCCCCGGTAGGCCGGGGACATGAACGCCTCAGCGTCGAGGTCGTCGAACAACTGACCGGCGAGTGCCGGGCGCTGGACCGCAATGCGCAGTGCAGAACGCTCCAGTGCCAGGATCTGCGGATCCACGTCGCCGTGCACCGGCACGCCCAACGCCTGCTGTCCGGGAGGAATCTCGGCTGGTGCACTGGACCTGCTGCGGGTGCGGTCCGGTGCGCCGGCGTGCGTGCGAGCCCGGCGGACCACCGCGAGCTCGTCGGCGGCACCGACCCAGCCGGCAAGTCTGCGCGCGTACTCGTCACGTAGGGCGTGGTCGCGAATCCGTGCCACAAGGGGCAGCGTCCGGTCCAGCGCCAGCGTGCGGCCCTCGGGCGTGTCGAGGTCGAACTGCCGCAGCGTCGTGCGGATCGCCAACTGGAACAACGGTTGCCGGCGGGCGATCAGTTCGCGTACGGCGGCGTCGCCCGACCGTTGCCGCAGCTCGCACGGGTCGAGGCCGTCGAGTTCGATCGCGACGAACGTCTGAGCGACGAAGCGCTGGTCGCCCTCGAACGCGCGCAACGCAGCTTTCTGACCGGCCTCGTCGCCGTCGAACGTGAACACGATCTCGCCGCGGAACTCGTCCTGGTCGCGGAGCAACCGGCGCAGCAGCTGAGCATGCTCGTCACCGAACGACGTGCCGCACGTCGCGACGGCTGTCGGCACGCCGGCGAGGTGGCAGGCCATCACGTCGGTGTAGCCCTCGACCACGACCGCCTGAGACCGGCGAGCGATCTCCCTCTTCGCCATATCGACCCCGTAGAGCACGTGGCTCTTCTTGTAGATCGGCGTCTCCGGGGTGTTCAGGTACTTGGCTTCGATGCGGTCGTCGTCGTACAGCCGCCGGGCACCGAAGCCGACGACCTCACCCAGTAGGTCCCTTATCGGCCAGACCAGACGTCCCCGGAAACGGTCGTACAGCGCACCACCGCGCTGCGCGACGAGACCTGCGGTGACCAGCTCAGCGTCGGCGAAGCGGCGCTGCCGCAAGTACTTGTGGAGCGCCTCGCCATCGCGCGGTGCGTAGCCAACGCCGAACCGTGCTGCTGCGTCGCGGTCGAACTCACGCTCGGCGAGAAAGCGGCGACCGGGCAATGCCTCGGCAGACTCCGCGAGCTGCTCGGCGTAGAAGTGCGCCGCCTCTGCGTGTGCATCCACCAGCCGGCTGCGCTGCTCCCGCTGGCCCGGTGCGCCGGTACCCGGCCGGGGCTCTTCATAACGCAGCTGGATTCCCAGCCGTCCGGCGAGCAGTTCGACCGCTTCCGTGAAGGACAGCTGCTCGACTTTTTCCAGGAAGGAGATGACATCGCCGCCCTGCTGACACCCGAAGCAGTAGAAGAGGTTCCGTGCCGGCGTCACGTGGAACGACGGAGTCTTCTCCTCGTGGAATGGGCACAGCCCGGTGAGCGAACCGCCGCCCGCCTTACGAAGCGCGACGTACTCACCGACGATCTCCTCGATCTGTGCCCTCTCCCGCACCGCGGCGACGTCGTCGTCCCGGATGCGGCCCGCCACGGCGTGGAGTCTACGAGCCGGCCGCAGGACCCGTTTGGTGGCCTGTTGATGGCCGCTGGCACGTGATGGAAGTCGGTTTGCTGCTGCGTGAACGACAGTGAACCGGCTTCGATCGAGCTGGCCGTCGCACGGCGGCGGCCGACCCGGCCGCCGCCGTGTTATCAGACGGCCTCGAGCGGGACGGTCCGGTCCGCGAGCCGCTCGGCGTCGAGCTTGCGGCCGGATGCCACGACGGACTTGATCGGGTCGATGCCGTCGTCCCACATGTTGACATGCATGCCCGCGATCGCCCGGCCGTCCGCCAGCCAGAACGCCTGGAACTCGCGACCGGCCAGGTCACCGCGGATGACCACCCGGTCGTATGCACCGGGCGGTGCGTGGCCGATGTACTCCATACCCAAGTCGTACTGGTCGGTGTAGAAGAACGGCAGCTCGTCGTACACGACGTCCTGGCCGAGCATGGAGCGCGCGGCGGCCGGTCCCTGGTTCAAGGCATTCGCCCAGTGCTCCACCCGGATCCGGGTGCGCAGTACCGGATGCATGGCCGCCGCGACGTCGCCGGCGGCGTAGATGTCCGGCGCGGACGTGCGCAGCGACGCATCCACGGCAACCCCGTCCTCGATGGCGAGCCCTGCCGCCTCGGCAACCTCGACGGCGGGCCGGATTCCGACGCCCACCACAACGGCATCCGCATCGATCCGGTCACCTGCTGAGTCGACGACGGCCAGCCCATCGCCGCCCCGCTCAACGCGCTCGACGCCGGTGCCGAGCCTCAGGTCGACGCCGTGCTCGCGGTGGAGGTCGGCGAACACCGTTGCCACGTCGTCGCCCAGCACTCGCTGCAGTGGCAGGTCGGCTACCTCCAAGGCGGTGACCGCCGCGCCGTAGTGGCGAGCCGCGGCGGCCACCTCCAACCCGATCCACCCGCCACCGACGATGACGATCTGCCGCCCGTCGCCGAGGACGGCCTTGATCCGGTCGGCGTCGGGCAGTTCGCGCAGGTACAGAACGCCGTCGAGATCGGCGCCCGGGACGTCGAGCGGGCGCGGCACGGAACCGGTCGCCAGCAGCAGCCTGTCGTAACGGATCCGCTCGCCGCTGGCGAGATCGACCCCGTGCATCGACGGGTCGAGGCTGGTCGCTCGGGCACCGAGCCGCAGGTCGACGTCGTGCTGGGCGTACCACTCGACCGGGTGGACGAAAGCCGCTTCCCGCTCGTCCGAACCGAGCAGGTACCCCTTCGACAGCGGCGGACGTTCGTACGGCGGCTCGGATTCTGCGCACACCAGCACCACACGGCCGTCGTAGCCTTCGGCTCGCAGCGTCTCGGCCGCCTTGGCGCCGGCCAGACCGCCACCGACGATCACCATGGTCATGTCGGTCACCTCATCAGTAGGTGTCTGCCCGTATCAACGGCTGGCCGCGGACACCGGCTCACCGGCCGCTGACGCGTCGGTGGAGCGCCACGGCGGACCGGTCCGTCAGCGACGCTACCTGGTCGATGACGACGCGCAAGCGCGCGCGGTCGTCCGCCGCCTGACGCCAATCGTCCGCGAACACGGGCTCCAGATTCGCCGGAGCGGAGTCGGTCAGCAATGCGACCAGCTCGTGCAGCATCTCCCGTTGCTCGGCATACACCGGCGCTCTGTCCTCGGCCATCATGACGTAGGCGGCCGCCAGCCCTTTCAGCACCGCGACCTCGGCTCGGGTTTCGGCGGGCACCTCCAGGTCGGCGGCGTAGCGACATAGCCGGCCGCGGCCGTGCACGGCGTGCGTGGCCTGTTGAGCAGCCGCGCAGAACCGGCCGATCAGCTGGCTGGTCATGTCCTTCAGCGCGGCGAGGGTGCGGCGCCCGCCGTCGTAGGACTCGGCCCAGTACGGCAGCGCGTGGAGCCGGTCCAGCGCCGCCAGCACCTCGTCGGTCGAGGCCTCGCGGAGATACCACTCGCGAGTCAGCTCCGCGACCCGGGTTCGCTCGTCGGCCTCGGCCAACACCGCGCCGGCGCCAAACCGCTCGGCGACGATGGCGTCCTCGACGTCGTGCACGCAGTACGCCACGTCGTCGGCGAAGTCCATGACCTGCGCTTCCAGACAGCGCCGGGCGTCCGGAGCTCCGTGCCGGAACCAGCCGAACACTTCGGTGTCCTCGGCATAGACACCGAATTTTCCGCGGTCTTCGTCGCGGAGCCACGGGTACTTCGTCGCAGCGTCGAGGCTCGCTCGGGTCAGGTTGAGCCCGGCCGACCGGCCGTCGGGGTGTGTGGCTTTCGCCTCCAGCCGGGTGAGCAACCGCAACGTCTGCGCGTTGCCCTCGAATCCGCCGATGCCCACGGCGGCCTGGTTCAGCGCCGCCTCGCCGTTGTGCCCGAACGGCGGGTGGCCCACGTCGTGCGCCAGGCACGCCGTGTCGACCACATCGGGGTCGCAGCCGAGCGCCTTGCCGAGCTCGCGGCCCACCTGGGCCACCTCGAGGGTGTGGGTGAGCCGGTTGCGCACGAAGTCGTGCGTGCCGGGCCCGACCACCTGCGTTTTGGCCGCCAGACGCCGCAACGCCGAGGAGTGCACCACGCGCGCGCGGTCGCGTTCGAACGGTGTCCGGTCCGACGTCTTGGCCGGCTCCGGCGCCCACCGCTCGCGGTCGGTGTCCCGGTACCCGGTCAGCGGCTGTCGCTGCTCCCGGCCCCGCCGACGGCGACCGCCGACCGGCCCGCCTCCAGCCGCGCGATCGGCACCCGGAACGGCGAACACGAGACGTAGTCGAGCCCAACCGAGTCGAAGAAGTGGATCGAGTCCGGGTCGCCCCCGTGCTCGCCGCAGATGCCGAGCTTGATGTCGGTGCGCGCCTGACGTCCCTCGTCCACGGCCATCGACACCAGCCGGCCGACTCCGTCCACGTCCAGCGATTCGAACGGGCTGACACCGAAGATGCCCGCTTCCAGGTACTCGCTGAAGAAGGATGCCTCCACGTCGTCACGCGAGAACCCCCACACCGTCTGGGTCAGGTCGTTGGTGCCAAAAGAGAAGAAGTCGGCCGCTTCGGCGATCTGTCCCGCCGTGACGCAGGCCCGCGGCAGCTCGATCATCGTCCCGATAGGGAACGCCAGCTCGACGTCCGTCTCGTTGGCGACTTCGGCGACGGTCGCGGCAGCGGTCTCCCGGATGGTCTCCAGCTCCTGAACCGCTGCGACCAGTGGCACCATGATCTCCGGCTTCGGGTCACGACCACTCTGGATCAGAGTCGCTGCCGCTTGGGCTATGGCCCGGACCTGCAGGGTGAACAACCCGGGCACGACCAGGCCCAGGCGCACGCCGCGTAGGCCGAGCATGGGGTTCTGCTCGTGCAACCGCTGCACCTCGGTGAGCAGCGTCGCGGCATCCTCGTCCGGTTGGCCGGTTGCTTCCGCGACGCCGACCCGGACGGACAGCTCGGTGAGGTCTGGCAGGAACTCGTGCAGCGGTGGGTCGAGCAGCCGGACGGTCACGGGGTAGCCGTCCATCGCCGCGAAGATCTCGGTGAAGTCCTGGCGCTGCAGTGGAAGCAGCGCGTCGAGCGCACTCGTGCGCTCTTCGTCGGTCGTGGCCAGGATGAGCCGCTCGACGATCTTGCGCCGGTCGCCGAGGAACATGTGCTCGGTGCGGCACAGGCCGATGCCCCTGGCGCCGAGCGTGCGTGCCCGCTGCGCATCCTCGGGCGTGTCGGCGTTCGCTCGCACGCCGAGCCGCCGCCGGGAGTCCGCATGTGCCATCAGCCGCCGCACCGCCCCCACGACTTCGGCGTCGGTTCCCGATATGCCGGACGGCTCGCCTCCTTGCAGCACCTCGACGACGGCACTGGGCACGACCGGAACGGCGCCCAAGAACACCTCGCCGGTGCTGCCGTCGATCGAGATCACGTCGCCTTCGCTCACCCGCACGCCGTCGCGCGTGCTGAACTGGCGGGCCGTGTGGTCGACCTGCAACGCTTCAGCACCGACGACGCAGGTGCGGCCCATGCCGCGCGCCACCACCGCGGCGTGGCTGGTCTTGCCGCCGCGGGAGGTGAGAATGCCCTTGGACGCGACCATGCCGCGTAGGTCATCGGGGTTGGTCTCGCGGCGGACCAGGATCACGTCCTCGCCGCGGTCTGCCCACTCTGCAGCGCGATGCGACTCGAACACGGCCTTGCCGACGGCGGCTCCAGGACTTGCGGCCATTCCCCTGCCGATGAGCTGACGATCCGCCCTCGGGTCGAACTGCGGGAACAGCAGCATGGCGAGCTGGTCACCGCTCACCCGGGACAGCGCTTCGTCCTCGCCGATGAGCCCCTCGTCGATGAGCTGCCCGGCAATGCGGAACGCAGCGGCGGGAGTGCGCTTGCCGACGCGGGTCTGCAGCATCCACAGCTTGCCGCGCTCGATCGTGAACTCGATGTCGCACAGGTCACGGTAGTGCCGTTCCAGGGTGCTCATGATTTCGAGCAGCTGGTCGTAGGACGTCTTGTCCTGCTGTTCCAGCTCGCTCAGTGACAAGGTGTTACGGATGCCCGCGACGACGTCCTCGCCTTGTGCGTTGGGCAGGTAGTCACCGTAAACGCCTTGCTCGCCGGTCGCCGGGTCGCGCGTGAACGCCACGCCCGTACCGGAGTCCGGGCCCATGTTGCCGAACACCATCGTGACGATGTTCACAGCGGTGCCGAGGTCCTCGGGGATGCGCTCCTGACGCCGGTAGAGCCGGGCCCGCTCGGTGTTCCAGGAGTCGAAGACCGCTCGGCTGGCGAGGTCCAGCTGCTCCCGCGGGTCCTGTGGAAAGTCGCGACCGGACTCGGCCCGGATGACGTCGTTGAACTCGGCCACGAGCTGGCGCAGGTCGTCGTCGTCGAGGTCGACGTCGGACTCAACCCCCTTCGCGTCCTTGGCCTTCTCCAGCCGTTCCTCGAACCGCCCGCCGTCTATCCCGAGCACCGTCTTGCCGTACATCTGCAGCAGCCGCCGGTAGGAGTCCCACGCGAACCGTTCGTCGCCGGCTTTCGCCGCCAGCCCGTTGACGGACTTGTCGTTGAGTCCCACGTTGAGGACGGTGTCCATCATCCCGGGCATGGAGAACTTGGCTCCTGAGCGGACCGAGACAAGCAGCGGGTCTTTCGGATCGCCGAGCCGCTTGCCCATCCGTTCCTCGAGAGCAGCGAGGTGCTTGCTCACCTCCTCGGCGAGCCCGTCGGGTTCCTTGCCGGTCGTGAGGTAGACGCGGCACGCTTCCGTCGAAATCGTGAACCCCGGTGGCACCGGGAGCCCGAGGTTCGTCATCTCGGCCAGGTTCGCGCCTTTGCCGCCCAGCAGGTCCTTCTGGTCCTTGCTGCCTTCTGCGAACTGGTAGACGTACTGCGGCACTGGTCGGCCCTCCGTCGACGCGTGCGGGTCTGGCCGGAGCCTAGCCGGTCGCCGCTCCCGGCCCGCCGGCTGCCGCCGCCCGTTTTCACCCGGCCCACCCGACCGCACGCTCTGGAATGACCACGTACACCACGCCTGCCGGTACATCACCAGGCATGCATGCCTGGTGATGTACCGGCAGGCCTGGTGATGGCTCGGCGAACCGTCGCAGGAGATGATCTACGTCGTGGTCGCGACACGGAGCTCGGGGTGGATGATCGCCAGCGCCTTCCTCGGCCTCGTCGGCGGCGGCGTGCAGGTCGTCAAGTCGTTGTCCGCGTTCACGTCGGCAGGCGCTGAGTTCGGCTGGATCCCACTGGCGCTGCTGGTGCTCGCTGGAGTTGCGGCCATCGCTGGCGGAGCGACGAGTCTGCAAAAGCCTGCAGTCGGGGGACTCGTACTCGTCGGGGCGGGTGTACTTGCCCTCGCACTTGATGCATTCGGGCCGAGCCCGCCACCGCGCATACTGCCGGCCCTCGTCATGTGGCTCGCAGCCGCCTTTGCATTGGGCGCCGTACCGACCACGCCAGCAGCCTCCCCGTGGGCGAAGGCGGCCGTCGCGCTAGGGATCGCCGTTCATGTGGTACTCGCCTGGCCATTGGCCGCATTCGGCCTTGTCGTGCCGCTGTGGGCACTCTTCCTCATCCTTTTGGTGTGGGGCAGCTTGCTGGTCGTCGCGCTCCGCGTCCGCGGAGAGCGGCCGTGGCTGGTACTCGCGGCGCCGCTGCTGGCGCTTGGTTTCGCTCTGGGCACCGCAATACTCGGCAGCGAGCTATTCGGCTGGACGCCGTAGCGCCACAACCGCGGACGAATCCCAACGCCAACGCCGTCAACAAGGCGGCAGGCGCTCGGCGAGGTAGGCCTCCACCTGGCCCAGCCCGATCCGGTCCTGGCGCATCGAGTCCCGCTCGCGTACTGTCACGGCGTCGTCGTCGAGCGTCTGGAAGTCGATGGTGACGCAGAACGGCGTGCCGATCTCGTCCTGCCGCCGGTAACGGCGGCCAATCGCGCCGGCGTCGTCGAACTCGACGTTCCATCGGTTGCGCAACGGGGCTGCGACGTCGCGCGCCTTCGGTGAGAGGTCCGCGTGCCGCGACAGCGGCAGTACGGCAACCTTCACCGGTGCAAGCCGCGGGTCGAACCGCAGCACGGTCCGCTTGTCGACACCACCTTTGGTGTTCGGCGCCTCGTCGACGTCATACGCGTCGAGTAGGAACGCCAGCACCGACCTCGTCAGGCCCGCCGACGGCTCGATGACGAACGGCGTCCAGCGCTCGCCTTTGTCCTGGTCGAAGTACGACATGTCCACGCCCGCGTGCTTGGCATGTGTGGACAGGTCGAAGTCTGTGCGGTTGGCGATCCCCTCCAGCTCGGCGAACTCGGTGCCGCCGAACCGGAACCGGTACTCGACGTCGACCGTGCGCTTGGAGTAATGCGATAGCTTTTCCTTTGGGTGCTCGTAGAAGCGCAGGTTCTCCGGCTTGATGCCGAGACCGACGTACCAGTCGAAGCGCTCCTTCAGCCAGTACTCGTGCCACTGCTCGTCGGTCCCCGGCTCGACGAAGTACTCCAGCTCCATCATCTCGAACTCGCGGGTGCGGAAGATGAAGTTGCCCGGCGTTATCTCGTTGCGGAACGCCTTCCCCACCTGCGCGATGCCGAACGGTGGCTTTCGCCGCGCAGAGTTGATCACGGCCAGGAAGTCGGTGAAGATGCCCTGCGCCGTCTCCGGCCGCAGGTAGTGCAGACCTTCCTCCGCCTCGACCGGGCCCAGATAGGTCTTGAGCAGCCCGTTGAACATGCGCGGCTCGGTGAACCTGCCCTTCACGCCGCAGTCCGGACAGTTGATGTCGGCCAGACCGTTCGCCGGCAGCTGCCCGTGCTTGGCCTCGTACTCCTCTTCCAGCTGATCCGCGCGGAACCGGTGATGGCAGTTCTGGCATTCAGTGAGTGGGTCGACGAATGCGTCGACGTGTCCAGACGCCACCCACACCTCGCGCGGCAGGATCACCGCAGAGTCGAGCCCGACGACGTCGTCGCGCAGCCGCACCGTGGACCGCCACCACTGCCGGCGGATGTTCTCTTTGAGCTCGACGCCGAGCGGCCCGTAGTCCCACGCCGACCGGGTACCGCCGTAGATCTCGCTGGTCGGGTAGACGAAGCCCCGGCGCTTGGCAAGGTTGACGATGGCGTCGGTGGTGTCGGCGGCCACGAGGTGGTCACTCCATCCGGCTGGCGGTCGGCGAGGTCGGTCGGACGCCCAAAGGCTACCGGCCCCCTCCGGGGCTGATCTCGGCGAACCCACCCGTGTTGAACTCGGCCTACCGACCCGCGTTGATCTCCGCGGAGTGACGGCGTTTGCTGATCAAAACTCCGCCATTCCGCCGTGATCGACCTGAAGCGGGCGTGGCGGGCGTCTGAGCCGTCCTAGCGGCCTTGCGCGTCGACGGCTGCCGACACGGGTACGGCCGCGTTCGCCCGGCGGCTTCGCAGCCGCGGACGCTCCCGGACGGCCAGAGCTGCGACGAGCGTGGTCACGGGAACGGCTGCGATGATGCCGAGGCCGCCGACCAACGCGCGGACCACCTCCTGGGCGACGAGCTCCGTGGTGACCGTATCCAGTACCCCCTGGCCGGAGACCGCGAAGAGCAACAGCAGCGGCAGTGAAGCTCCGGCGTATGCCAGGACCAGCGTGTTGACGGTCGCGGAAACGTGCTCCCGGCCGATCCGCAGCCCGGCCGCGAACAGCGTCCGGCGGGACGCGGTCGGATCAGCATCGGCCAGCTCCCACACCGCGGCCGTCTGCGTCACGGTGACGTCGTCGAGAACGCCGAGTGCACCGATGACCAGGCCGGCAAGCAGGAGGCCACGAACGTCGATGCTCTCGCCCACGGCACCGAGATACGCGGCGGAGTCGTCGGCCAGTCCCGTGAACCGGCCCGCGGCGGTGAACAGCAGACCCAGCATGCCGGTCAGCGTGAGGCTGACCAGCGTGCCCAGCAGGGCGACCGACGTGCGCAACGAGACGCCGTACGAGACGTACAACGTACCGATCATGATCGCGGAGGCGCCGACCACGGCCACCGCAAGTGGCGGGTTGCCGTCGAGCAGCGAAGGCAGCACGAACACGATCAGGACGACGATGGAGAAGCCGAGACTGGCCAGGGCCGTGAGGCCACGCCAGTGCGAGAGCGCCACGACTGCCAGGCCGAAAATCACCGCAAGCACCAGCAACGGCTTGGCGCGCTGGAACTCCAGCAGCTCGTAGCGACTGTCGATCGCTGCGTCCCGCGCCGCACCGACGACGACCCGGTCACCTTCGTCGAACTCCGGCGCGCCCTCGCCGAACGGCACCGGCACCACGACCTCGGTCCGCTCGTCGGGACCGGAGTCGATGCGCACGGTTGCCTCGATGCACTGGTTGGCGGCCCCTGCATCCGCCGCCGCACACTCGCGGATGTCGAGGATCGTCGCGTCGGCTCGTCGCGCGCCTTCGATCGCGGGCAGGTCGCCGCTCGGCCACAACAGCCCGACACCCGCAACCGTCGCCGCTATCAGTGGAAGGAGGACGAGCACGACGGTTCGCCGCACTGCCGGCACCGACGGCAGGCCGGTCTCCCCGGCGTGCTGGGCGCGGGCCATCAGTCCAGGTCCGTGGGCACGACGGGAGCCGCCGCCTCGCCGACCGCCACAGCGCCTGCGTCGGCGGCCAGCGCAGTGGCACCGGGTGCGTCGCCGGTCTCCAGCAGCTCGAACGCGGTCGGCTCGTCCAGGGCCTGCGCGAGCAGAGGCGAGGCGGTCACCTTGACGTCGTAGGAGTCGATCGCACGGCGGTACGAGCCGACGGCGTCCCAGACGCTTGCTATCACCCAGAGAGTCGCGTCATCGACGGCGCGGCCGATATAAGTAGACCGGCAGCCCGGCCGCCCGGCCAAGGCTCCGACGGTAGCGCGGGCCCGAGCCAGGAACTCCGGCGCCGCGGCAGGGTCGACTCTGTGGCGCGTGACGACCAGCATGGCCGCTCCTTGCAGGGTACGGGCGGAAATGTGACACCGTACGACCGTCGGCCCACCCGCGAGCAGCCGCCCCGGCGCCACCGCTCAGCGCGGCTCAGCGCGACGCGACTCCGGGTCGGTCGTCGCCTGGTGGCGACCGTCTCCGCGTTGACGCACCCGTGCAGGCTAGATGAGAATGGCTCTCATGTTTGTTATGCCCGCCGGCGGCGGCCTCGCGGTGGCGGCGGCAGTGGGCGTGTTGGCCGGCGGCTGCGCGCAGTCCGGCACGGGGGCTGAGGACGGCCGGCCGAGCGTCGCCGCGTCGTCATATCCGCTCGCCTTCGTCGCCGAGCGGGTCGGCAGCCCGAGCGTCGACGTCGTCGACCTGTCCGCGTCCAGCACCGACTCGCACGACTTGGAGCTCACCCCACACCAGGTCGGCGCGATCGCGCAGGCCGACCTGGTCGTGTACCAGAGCGACTATCAGCCCGCCGTGGCCGAAGCGGTCGAGCAGCACGCAAACGGTGCGCGGATCGACGTCGCGGCCGAGTCCGACACCGCCGACCCGCACGTATGGCTCGATCCGACGCTGCTTGGGCGAATTGCCGAGTCTGTCGCCGCAGCGCTGACTGAGGTCGCGCCTGACAAGACGGCCGACATCGAGCGGCGAGCCGACGGTCTGGTCGCCGAGTTGAGGGCTCTGGACGACGAGTTCCGTGCCGGACTCGCGCGGTGCCAGCGCCGAACTGTGGTGGTCAGTCACGACGCGTTCGGTCACCTGGCCGACCGCTACGGTCTGCATTTCACTGGCATCGCCGGGACGGAGCCCGACGCGGAGCCGTCTCCGGCCCGGCTCGGC
>JACVRX010000059.1 GCA_014534205.1 Jiangellaceae bacterium | reverse complement strand
TCCCGCCCGCGTTACGTGGTGTCCTCCGTCCGGTTCCGTGGCCGCTTCGCGGCGCTGATCGGTGTCACGTTGCCCGTGACGAGCTGGGAGAGCGCGGCTGCGATGGCCCGGTCGCGGTCCTGCGCGGCGTGCTGATACCGCATCGCCGCGCCCGGCGTGGAGTGCCCCAGCCGCGCCATGAGCTCCGCGAGCGTGGCGCCCGTTGAAGCAGCGAGCACGGCGCCCGTGTGTCGCAGGTCGTAGAACCTCAAGTCGGGCCGTCCGGCAGCCTCACGGGCCGGGTAGAACACCCGATACAGCGTGGCCGGTGCTAGGTGCCCGCCGTGCCGCGCTGGAAAGACCAGCCCGTTCCGACCGGCCTGCGCGTGCTCCTGCAACTGGTCCGTTACTGCGGGCATTTGGTGCGGCGGCATCGCGACATCACGGCGACCGGCGTCCGACTTCGGACCTTTCACCTGCCGGCCCTCGCTGGTGCGGACGACGCGGCGGCGGACGTGGATCACGCCTTTCGTCAGGTCGATGTCCGAGCGGCGAAGCTCGCCCAGCTCGCCTGTCCCGCGGGCAGCCGCCTCCCTTCTCGACGGCGAGGACTACGCGTCATCGTGGCAACCGAAGGCTGCCAGCGAGCGCAACGGGGCATTGCCGTTAACGCGCGTCTGCACGCATCAGAGACCGGACTGACACGTCCGGCGGCCGATTCGACGACAACTGCCAAATGTCGGGGGCAGTCCAAAGCCGCCTCAGAACAGCAGCGGCGGGTGTTTCGTCCCACGCCAAGCCTAGCCACGACGGCCGTTAGGTCGTACGTTCGGTGTCTTCGCCCACCCCACTAGTGGGCCAGGTCCAAAAGGGGGGACCACCATGTCGATCAAACGCCGGCTTGCCATCCTCGCCAGTGCAGGCACTGTCGCCGTGACGACACTGCTGGTTGGCAGCCAAGCCGCTCTCGCGGCTCCCACCACGGGTATCGAGTTCGCCGTGGACTGCGAGGGTTTGGGGGAATTCACTGTCGTGGGGGCGCCCAGTGAGGCAGTTTTCGCGCCGGTGTTCATTCCAGGTACCCACCACGTGCTCGTGCCGTACAGCGTCAGCGGCGTCGCCACAGTTGGCGAGGTGTCCGAGCCCTTCGAAGCGGTCAAGGCTGCACCCGTACCGGCAGATGCGATCACCTGCGCGTTCGAGGCGACTTTCACAGAGGGCGATGTGACGATCACGCTTACCGGCACCGCGGTCGTCGTGCAGCGAGGCGCACCTCAGTAACCCACCGACGCCGGCACCTTACGGCGGGCACCCAGGTGTCAGGCATGCCAACACCTGGGTGCACCGGACCGGGGTGGCTGTCAAGCTGCGGGGGACGTACTACGCCCCAAACAGGCGGTGCCGGGATCCGACGTGGTACCGGAACATCACGGGCACTCTTCAGTAGATAGCCACACTGGGCCGCCGAGGAGCCTGACGAGCGGCGCGGACGTCGACCAGGCGCGGGCCCGTTACAACGAGGTGCTCTCGCTATTCGCGCTCCCGCGCGCCTCAGCCAGCGTCTCCCAGCCCTGCCACAAGATCACGGGCAGCATGGCCAGCGCGCCCACGGCATCTGCCCACCACCAACCGAACACGGCGAACGCGCCAACCCCGACCAACAAGGCCAGAGACAGGTACGAGCAGACCCAGGTCTCCTTGGCGTCGGCCACCAAGGCCCGGCTGTTCATTTCCTGCCCGGTGCGCTGCTTCGCGAAGGCCAGCACCGGCATGATCAGCAACGAGAGGACCGACAGCACGATCCCGACCGGGGACGTCAGCGGCGCCTCCCGTTCCAGTAGCGAGCCGACCGCCTCGAACGAGATGTAGGCGGCCAGCAGAAAGAAGGTCGCCGCGACGATGAAGAGGGCGCGCTTCTCGGTGGCGCCCTCCTCGGCGACGTCCGCGTGCGGCCCGGCCCGTCGCAACCGCCACAGCAGAGCGACTGCGCTGACCACTTCGATGCCCGAGTCCACGCCGAACCCGACCAGGGCGACGCTACCTGCGATGAGGCCGGCACCTATCGCGACGAGCGCCTCCACGACGTTCCAACCAATCGTGAAGTACTCAAGGCGCAGCGCACGCCGGTGCAGCGCTACGCGCCGCACTGGTGCCAGAACGCTCACGGCCACACGCTAACCAGGCAAGGCGAGGGGAGATCGGAGCTGCCGGGTGGCGGCCCGGTTCACCCGCACGTCTGCCGCCCGCTGTGCCCGTCGTGCCAAGCAGCGACGAACCTCGTCGCAGTGAACATCAGCACGCAGCACGCAGACTTACGGCTCATCGACTCGCCTGACGTCGTATGCGGTGCCCGCCGGCCGCCAGCACGGCGTGTACGGCATCACCGTCAGCGCCTGGACGCTGACCTCGCCCGGAGTGCCGTTCTACGTCGGCCACAGGGCGCGCCGGTGCAGCCGGGTTTCGGCCAGCGCGTGGTAGACATCCGCCGCGGCCGGCACACGAGCGGCCGGTCGGGATCGCCTCGCCGGACAGCCCCGGGAATGGCCGGAACCGTCAAGACGCTCGTGGTGCTGACCGACCAACGCACCGATTCCGGCTACGCCGGCGAACGGGACAGGGCTCGCTCACCGGGATACGGGTGTGTGCGGATCCAGCTCCGCAAGCCGAACGCCGCTCTCCTCCCCGGAGCCACCCGAACGCAGTGTAGGGAGAAGGTCACGCGAGGCCCGCTTCGAGGCGACGGTCCAGTTGGGTTGCTCTTGCGCGACGGCTGGCCGTTGAGAAGCCAAGCTCGAGAATCGCCAGGTCAGACATCGAAGTCGACGATCACCGGGCGGTGGTCGGACGCTGTAGTTGCCACTACTGAGGCTGAGGTTGGCCGCAGCTCGCCCGAGTGCATCACAACGTCGATGCGGCGCCGCGGTTCATGTGCTGGGTGGGTCCTGCCGGTTCCACGTCCGACCCGCCATGCGTCTTCCAACACGGCGTTGATCGCTGCTATCTCAGCGTCGTCCGGCTCGGCGTTGAGATCCGCGACCAGAACGCACGGAGCCCCGCGCTCCGCGATCGTCGTCGCGACCGCCGCCGCCTGCAATGTGCGTTGCGCGCGGTCGTGCGCCTCGAGGTGGGTGACGTAGACATCGACCCGCTCATCGTCGAGTTGGACGGTTGCGCGGAGCAGGGCGCGCGGTTCGACCGCTGCCGTACGCGGCAGCAGTGTGTTCTGCCGTCCGACGATCGGAAATCGCGACAAGACGGCGTTTCCATATTTACGGCGCGGCTGCCCGGACTCGACTGGATCCAGGTCGAGCGCCGCGCCGTAGGCGAGACGCATACTGAGCCGCCGGGACAGTGCACGCGCCTGGTCGACGAAGCCGGAGCGCTCGGCGAACCGCCGATCGACCTCCTGCAGCCCTGCCACGTCCGGCCGTAGCTCCTCGATCAGCGACTGGATGCGTTCCAGGTCGAGCTGACCGTCTGTGCTCACGCCGTGGTGGATGTTGAAGGTGACGGCCCGCACGCATTGCAGTGTTCCGCATCGTGATCAATGGGATTTGCTGTTTTCTTGCGTCACAAAGACCGTTGATCAACCCACTGCGGTCGTCAGCGGCAGGTTCCGCGACGAGTTGCCGATCTCCAGGCGGTAGGAACCCGGTTCGGTTGCCCAGCGCCCGGCGTCGGGATCCCAATGCCGGAACACGCTGGCGGGCAGTGCGACGGTGACCGCCGCCTCGGCGCCGGGATCGGCGTTGACGCTCCCGAATCCGGCGAGCCAGCGCACCGGCCGCTCGACCGCACTGTCCGGTCTGGAGGCGTAGACCTGCACCACCTCCCGGCCAGGCCGGTTCCCGGTGTTGCGGACCCGCACTGTGACCGTCGCGCTTCCGTCGCCATCCTCGCCCATCTCGGCAGCCAGGAAGTCCCAGCCGGTGTAGCCCAGCCCGTGCCCGAAGGGGTAGCGCGGCTCCCAGCCGGCGCGGTCGTACGCCCGGTAGCCGATGAACAAGCTTTCGTCGTACACCAGCTGCCCGTCGACGGGCGTGACCGTCGGCAGGTTCTCCTCGCCGACCGGCCAGGTGGTGGGCAGCCGGCCGCCCGGCTCCACCACGCCGAGCAGCACGTCGGCGAGGGCATGGCCGAACTCCTGCCCGGGGAACCAGGCGAGCAGCACCGCAGATACGTCGTCGGCCCACGGCATCAAGACCGGCGCACCGGCGTTGACGACCACCACGGTCCGCGCATTCGCCCTGGCGACTCTACGGACCAGCTCGTCCTGCCGGCCGGGAAGTCCGAGGGTCGTGCGGTCGAAGCCCTCGCTTTCCACCTCCTCGGTGGTTCCGACGACGACCACCGCCACGTCGGCGTCCGCGGCCAGGGCGACGGCCTGGTCGAGCTCCTCGTCGTCGGACACCTGTCGGGCGATGTTCTGCTGGAACATCAGCGCGCCGAGTTCCGCCCCGCCGAATGCGGCGTCCGCCGCCTGCGGCTCGTGCCGCAACACCACGGAGACCTGCTGACCGGCGGCCAGCTCGATCGGTACCGACTCCTGCGGCGGGCGCATCATCCCTTCGACCGGGTCGACTCCGGCCGACAACGTGATCACGGTGTCCAGCACCGTCTCGCCGTCGACTCTGATCCGGAACCCGCCGAGGCCCGATGCACCGAGCAGGTAGCTGCCCGCTTCCGGTGCCGTCAGCCGAGTGTGGACTTCGACCGAGGTGGCGGCCGATACCGGAAGATCCGGAGCCAACTCGCCCAGCCAGGTGAGCGCGGCCGTCCGCCGGTGCTCGTCCCCCAGCAGGGAACCGTCGGCGGCGAGGAAGCGCACCTCGACACCCGGGCCGCTGCCGTCGGGCAGGGTGAGCAGTTCCAGCGGGGCCGGGGGCAACCGGTCGGTAGCCCGGCCACCGGTCGAGTGCGTCACTTCCACGCCGTCCCCGAGGGCCGCCCGAATGCCCTCCAGCGGGGACACCACATACTCGGGGAACACCGTTGCGCTGCCGCCGCCGAGCGTACGTGCCACCGCTGCGTTCGGGCCGACCACCGCCACCCGGCGCAACCTCGCGCGGTCGAGCGGCAGCACAGCTGATTCGTTCCGGACGAGCACGAACCCGGCCGCGGCAGCGTCGCGCAGCTCGCCGGCAATCCGCTTGCGCGGCCAGTCGTCGAGCCCGTCGACCGCTGGCGTGACCCCGTCCAGCGCTCCCACCCGGGCGGCCAACCGGAGCACGCGCAGCACTTTGTCATCCACGGCCGACTCCGGTACCCGGCCGCCGCGGATCGCTTCGACCAGTGCCTCGCCCCATGGTCCCTTGGGTCCCGGCATGACGAGGTCGAGCAGCCCCTCGTCGGCCGCTGCAAGCGACCGGCCGGCGAACCAGTCGGACACCACGACGCCGTCGAAGCCCCACTCGCCCTTCAGCACGTCGCGCAGCAGCGGGTTCTCGGTCATCGTCGGCCCGTTGACCGAGTTGTAGGCGGCCATGACCGCCCACGCGCCCGCGTCGCGGAGGATGATCTCGAACGGCGTGAGGTACAGCTCGCGCAGCGAGCGCTCGTCCACGACGACGTTGGCCGTGAACCGCTCGGTCTCGGAGTCGTTGGCCACGAAGTGCTTCACGGTGGCGGCGACGCCGCCGGACTGCACACCGCGCACGTAGGCCGCTCCCAGCCGCCCGGTAAGCAACGGGTCCTCCGACAGGTTCTCGAAGTGCCGCCCGCCATAGGAGGTCCGGTGCAGGTTGACCGTCGGAGCGAGCAGCACGTCCACGCCCTTGCGGCGCGCCTCGGCCGCGAGCAGCCGGCCGATGCGCTCCAGTAGCTCCTCGTCCCAGGTCGCGGCGAGCGCGGTGGGCGACGGCACGTTGGCCGACGGGTCGCGATCGTCCCATTTCTCTCCGCGAACCCCGGCCGGACCGTCGGACGTGACGATCCGGCGCAGCCCGATGTCCGGCTCGGCGTACAGCGCCCAGAAGTCTGCGCCGGTGAGCAGCCGCACCTTCTGCTCCAGGCTCAGCACCGCCAGTCGTTCCCGTAAGAGTTCTTCGGTGTTGCCGGACGTCTCCATGGAACCTTCCTTACGGCAGCGGTGTGTACACATGTCGTATCGTGCGCAGCTCGGCGAGTCGAGCGCGCGCGTCCAGGCGCTCGTCGTACCGCTTGCCGGGAAACCCCGGAGCGCATGCCAACCGGCGTCGGTACGATCGCCACGTCCCCCACCGCTTCGTTCCAGCAGGTCAGGTGCCATCGTGTCCGATCCGATACAGGTCGTGATCGCAGGAAGCGCGCGATCGGTCGATGCCGGTACGACGGTAGGGGCCCTGTTCGCTGAGGAGTCCGACGTCGTAGCCGCGCGGGTGGGCGGGCAGCTGGTGGACCTTTCCCGGCGGCTGGCGGACGGCGATGAGGTGGAGCCGATCCGCATCGACTCGGCGGATGGACGGTCGATCCTGCGCCACTCGACAGCGCATGTGCTCGCCCAGGCGGTGCAGGATCTGTATCCCGACGCCAAGCTCGGCATCGGGCCGCCGATCGAGAACGGCTTCTACTACGACTTCGACGTCGCGCAGCCGTTCCACCCGGACGATCTACGGGCGATCGAGAAGCGGATGCAGCAGATCATCAAGGAGCGGCAGACGTTCGTCCGCCGGGTCGTCAGCGAGGACGAGGCGCGCACCGAGCTGGCCGCCGAGCCGTACAAGCTGGAGCTCATCGAGCTGAGGGGCACGTCGGCGTCGAGCCCCGCCGACGGCGCGGACGCCGAGGTCGGCGGGGCGGAGCTGTCGATCTACGACAACGTGCGCCGCGACGGCGAGCTGGCCTGGAAGGACCTGTGCCGGGGCCCGCACTTGCCTACGAGCGGGCAGATCCCGGCGTTCCGGTTGACCCGGGTGGCGGCGGCGTACTGGCGAGGCAGCGAGCAGAACCCGCAACTGCAGCGGATCTACGGGACCGCCTGGGAGTCCAAGGACGCACTCAAGGCATACCTCGACCACCTCGCCGAGGCCGAGCGCCGCGACCACCGCCGGCTCGGCACCGAGCTCGATTTGTTCTCCGTCCCGGAAGAGATCGGCTCCGGCCTCGCGGTGTTCCATCCCAAGGGAGGTGTCGTCCGCCGGGTCATGGAGGAGTACTCACGCGAGAGGCACCTCGAGGCGGGGTACGAGTTCGTCTACAGCCCGCACATCACCAAGGCGAAGCTGTTCGAGATCTCCGGTCACCTCGAGTGGTTCGCCGAGAGCATGTTCCCGCCGATGCACCTCGACGCCGAGATCGATCCGGAGTCCGGCGTGGTGCTCAAGCCCGGGCAGGACTACTACCTCAAGCCCATGAACTGCCCGTTCCACAACCTGATCTTCCGGTCGCGCGGGCGCTCGTACCGGGAGCTGCCGCTGCGGCTATTCGAGTTCGGCACCGTGTACCGGAACGAGAAGTCCGGCGTCGTGCATGGCCTCACCCGCGTGCGCGGGATGACCCAGGACGACGCGCACATCTACTGCACGCGTGAGCAGATGGCGGAGGAGCTCGAGTCGCTGCTCACATTCGTGCTCGACTTGCTGCGCGACTACGGCCTGGACGACTTCCATTTGGAGCTGTCGACGCGGGATCCGGACAAGTTCGTCGGAACCGCGCAGGTGTGGGACGAGGCGACCGAGGTACTGCGACAGGCCGCGGACGAGTCCGGCCTGGACCTCGTTCCGGACCCCGGTGGTGCCGCGTTTTACGGCCCGAAGATCTCGGTGCAGGCGCGAGACGCGATCGGCCGGCCCTGGCAGATGTCGACCATCCAGCTCGACTTCAACTTGCCGGAACGGTTCGAGCTCGAATACACCGCGCCGGACGGGTCTCGGCAGCGGCCGGTCATGATCCACCGCGCGCTCTTCGGCTCGATCGAGCGGTTCTTCGGAGTGCTGACCGAGCACTACGCCGGTGCGTTCCCGCCGTGGCTCGCACCGGTGCAGGTCGTCGGCATCCCTATCGCCGACCATCACGTCGCATATCTGGAGAAGGTCGCCGCCGAGCTGCGCGAGCACGGCATCCGGGTCGAGGTCGACGCCTCAGATGACCGGATG
Source organism: Jiangellaceae bacterium (assembly GCA_014534205.1). GTDB lineage: Bacteria > Actinomycetota > Actinomycetes > Jiangellales > Jiangellaceae > JACVRX01. The sequence continues at coordinate 4,028 of JACVRX010000059.1, read as the reverse complement.
CAACGCAAGATCCGGACTGCGCAGAAGCAGAAGGTGCCGTACATGCTGCTGGCAGGCGACGACGACGTCGCGAAAGCGGCCGTCTCCTTCCGCTATCGCGACGGCTCGCAGCAGAACGGCGTGCCGGTCGCCGAGGCCATCGGCGAGATCGTGGACGCAGTGAACCGCCGGATCCAGGTGTGAGCCACGGCGCGGCAGGGTGAGGGTCGCCGTGCGCAGTGGCACGATCCGGATGCGGTGGGCCCCGCATCCTGGCTGCCGAGCACATGGCTCTACCGGGTGGTGTGGATGATCTGCGCGCCGAGCTTGCCGAGCTTCGGGAACGGCGCATGACCCCCGTCCGGGACCCGGGAGAGGACCGGCTGCAGCGACTCTGGGCGCCGTACCGGATGGCGTACATCAAGGGCGAGCCGGGTACCGGTCGGGACGAGGCCGACGGGTGCCCGCTCTGCCGGATCCCGACTTTGAGCGACGAGGAAGGCCTGGTAGTCCGGCGCGGCGAGCACATGTACGCGGTGCTGAACATGCACCCGTACAACCCGGGGCACCTGATGGTCGTCAGTTACCGGCACGTGGGTGATCTCGAGGATCTCGCCGACGCCGAGATGACCGAGCTGTGGCGAATGACCCGCCAGGCGGTACAGGCGGTGAAGGCGGCGTCGCGCCCGCACGGGTTCAACGTGGGTATCAACCTCGGCGGTGTCGCGGGCGGCTCACTCGCCGAGCACGTGCACCAGCACGTCGTGCCCCGGTGGAACGGCGACGCCAATTTCGCCACGGTGATCGGCAACACCAAGGTCATGCCGCAACTGCTCGCCGACACCCGGCGGCTGTTAACCGAGCACTGGCCGCGCTCCTGACCGGCGCCGCACGGCGAGTTGCTCAGGAGCGTTCCTTGCTGATCGCTTTGGCGGCGAGGTGCTGGGGCATCGGCTCGTACCGGGCGAAGGAGCGGATGAACGTCCCGGTGCCATGGCTCATGGCCCGCAGGTCGATGGCATAGCGGACGATCTCGATCTGTGGCACGTCGGCGCGTACCACCGTGCGGCCCCCACCGACCGGCTCGGTGCCGAGCACCCGGCCGCGCCGGCTGGACAGGTCACCCATGACGCCGCCGACGTACTCGTCGGGCACCAAGACACCGACCTCGTCGACCGGCTCCAGCAGGTTCACTCCCGCGGCGCCGGCCGCGTCCTTGAGTGCCAGTGCACCCGCGGTCTGGAACGCCATGTCCGAGGAGTCGACGCTGTGCGCCTTGCCGTCGAAGAGCGTCACCCGGATGTCGACCATCGGGTAGCCGGCCGGCGTGGTGCCCTTCTCCATCTGGGCGCGCACGCCCTTCTCTACCGACGGGATGAACTGCCGCGGCACTGCGCCGCCGACCACCTTGTCGACGAACTCGAACCCGGAGCCCTCCGGCAGCGGCTCCGCCTCGATGTCGCACACCGCGTACTGCCCGTGCCCGCCGGACTGCTTGACGTGCCGCCCGTGCCCCTTCGCTGATTCGACCAGCGTCTCGCGCAGCGGTACCCGCAGGTCGACCTGGTCGACGGCGACGCCGTACCGGCTGCGGAGCCGGTCGAGCAGCACGTCGGCATGCGCTTCGCCGATGGTCCACAACACGAGCTGGCGGGTCTCCGGGTTGTTCTCGATGCGGACCGTCGGGTCCTCCGCGGCGAGCCGCTGCAGGCCCTGGGACAGCCGGTCCTCGTCGGCCTTGGTGTGCGCGACGATCGCCACCGGTAGCAGCGGCTCGGGCATCTCCCATGGTCGCATCAGCAGCGGGTCGTCCTTGGCGGACAACGTGTCGCCGGTCGCGGCATGCGAGAGCTTGGCGACCGCGCAGATGTCACCTGCCGCGCAGAACGGGACCGGCCGCTGGGTCTTGCCCAGCGGCGAGGTCACCGCACCGATCCGCTCGTCCTCGTCGTGGTCCTCGTGGCCGCGGTCGGCGAGGAAGTGCCCGGAGACATGCACGACCTGATCCGGCCGCAGCGTGCCGGAGAACATCCGGACCATGCTGATGCGCCCGACGTAGGGGTCGGTCGTGGTCTTCACGATCTGCGCCAACAGCGAGCCGGAGGGGTCAGCGCTGATCCCGGTGCGCGGTCTCCCGGCCAGGTCGGTGATGTCCGGCAGGGGGTGCTCGGTGGGAGCCGGGAAGGCACTGGTCATGATCTCTATCAGCTCCGCAGTGCCCACTCCGGTCGCCGCGCAGACCGGGATGACAGGGTGGAACGACGCACCCCGGACGGCCCGCTCCAAATCGTCGATGAGGACCTTCTGCTCGATCTCCTCGCCGCCGAGGTAGCGGTCCATCAGGCTCTCGTCCTCGGACTCCTCGATGATGCCCTCGATGAGCTCGCCGCGAGCAGCCTCGAGGCGGTCCGCGTCCTGCTGCGACGGTTCGGTCTCTGTGCGCTGTCCGGAGCTGTAGTCGAAGAGCCGGCCGGAGATCATCCCGATCAGTCCAGTGCTGGCACCGTCCGTATCGACTACCGGGAGGTACAACGGCAGCACCTTCGCGCCGAACGCCTCGTGGCAGGCCGCCAGGGTGCCCTCGTAGTCCGAGCGCGGATGGTCGAGCTTCGTCAGCACCACAGCGCGCGGCATGCCGACCGCCGTGCACTCCGACCACAACATGCGGGTAGAGCCGTCGATGGCCTCCGCGGTGGACACCACGAACACGGCGCAGTCGGCGGCGCGCAGGCCAGCCCGCAAGTCGCCGACGAAGTCCGCGTACCCGGGCGTGTCGAGCAGGTTGACCTTGACGCCCTGGTGCGTGAACGGTGCGACCGACAAGTTGACCGACCGCTGCTGGCGTACTTCCGCGTCGTCGTAGTCACTGACTGTGGTGCCGTCCTCCACGCGGCCAGCCCGGTGGATCGTCCCGGTGGCCACGAGCAGTGCCTCGACCAGCGTGGTCTTGCCGGCTCCAGTGTGGCCGACCAGCACGACGTTGCGGACGTTCTGTGCGTCCCGAGGCTGGTCGGCCGCGCGCGCTGTGCCGTCGGCCGCCGACGATGTCCTGTCCGCCATCACACTCGCCTCACTTTCGACCTCGCTGTCCGACCACCCTGACCGACCCTGCCATACAGCACAAGCGCATGCGCCGTGGCCTTCGACGTAGCATGGCGCCGCCTGCCGACCGGAACGGAGCCACAGCCGGGCATGCTGAACCATGTCGCCCGCGGCGTCGTCGCGCGCGTGTTCACTCCGGTCGCCCGCGGCCTGCTGCGCCTGGGTCTGCCACCCGACGCGGTGACCATCGCCGGGAGCGCTGGGGTGACCGCCGGTGCGCTCGCGTTCTATCCGCGGGGCGAGTTCTTCGTCGGCACGATGGTGATCACCGCCTTCGTGTTCTCCGACACCGTCGACGGGATCATGGCCCGGCTTTCCGAACGGGAGTCGTCATGGGGCGCCTTCCTCGACTCGGTCCTCGACCGGTTCGGCGACGCGGCGATCTTCGCCGGGCTGGCGCTGTGGTTCGCCGGCGGCGGCGAGAACCTACGGCTCACCGCGCTCTGTGTCGGCTGCCTAGCCGTGGGCGCCATCGTCCCCTACGCCCGCGCGCGGGCGGAGAGCGTCGGGTACACCGCGGACATGGGCATCGCCGAACGAGCCGACCGGCTGGTGGCAATTCTCGTTGCCACCGGTCTCACCGGTCTGTTCGAGCTGCCGGTGATCGTGCTGGAAACGGTGCTGTGGCTGCTGCTCATCGGCAGCGTGTGGACTGTGATACAGCGGGTACGGGCGGTCCACCGGCAGTCGATGGTGAGCATGACGTGAACGCGCGCGTCACCGAGCGGCTCACCCTGCTCGGATACACCGCTGGCTGGTCCGCCGTCCGATACCTGCCGGACCGGTCCGCATACGCCGCGTTCCGCAGCGTCGCCGACGCCGTCTGGGGACGCCACGGGCCAGCCGTGCGGCGGCTGGAGGCGAACCTGTCCCGCGCGCTCGGCACGACCGACCCGCAGACCGTCCGGGAGACGTCGCGGGCGGGACTGCGTTCCTACCTGCGGTAT
>JACVRX010000109.1 GCA_014534205.1 Jiangellaceae bacterium | reverse complement strand
CGCTGCCGCAGCGGCGTCAGCTCGTCACCGAGGTCCCCGGCCCCCGGTCGCGCGCACTGCTGGCTCGCCGCGTCGACGCCGTGGCGGCTGGGGTGAGCACCGTGCTGCCTGTGTTCGTCACCGACGCCGGTGGCGGCGTGCTAGTCGACGTGGACGGCAACTCGCTGATCGACCTCGGTTCCGGCATCGCGGTGACCAGCGTGGGCAATGCCGCGGCTGCGGTAGTCGAGGCAGTCCGCGAGCAGGTGGGCCGGTTCACCCACACCTGCTTCATGGTCACGTCGTACGAGCCGTACGTCGCAGTGTGCGAGGAGCTGAATGCGCTGACTCCGGGTGACCTCCCGATGCGGACGGCACTGTTCAACTCGGGCGCGGAGGCGGTGGAGAACGCGGTGAAGGTGGCCCGACACGTCACCGGACGCGCCGCGGTCGCGGTCTTCGACCATGCGTACCACGGCCGTACCAACCTCACGCTCGCGCTCACCGCGAAGGTCATGCCGTACAAGCACCGGTTCGGGCCGTTCGCGCCTGAGGTCTACCGGTTGCCGATGTCTTACCCGTTCCGCGACCCGGCCGGCATGACGGGGGAGGAGGCCGCGGCTCGGGCGCTCGGCATGCTCGAGAAGCAGGTCGGTGGGAGCAACGTCGCGGCCGTCGTCATCGAGCCGATCCAGGGCGAGGGCGGGTTCGTCGTCCCGGCGCCCGGCTTCTTGCGCGCGGTCGCCGCGTGGTGTCGGGTGAACGGTGCGCTCTTCGTCGCCGACGAGATCCAGACCGGCTTCTGCCGCACGGGCGACTGGTTCGCCTGCCAGCACGAAGGTGTCGTACCGGACGTCGTCACGCTGGCGAAAGGCATCGCCGGCGGATTGCCCCTCGCTGCCGTCACCGGCCGGGCCGAGTTCATGGATGCGATTCACCCGGGCGGTCTTGGCGGCACATACGGTGGCAACCCGGTCGCGTGCGCCGCCTCGCTGGCGACCATCGCGACGATGCGGGATCAGCATCTTGACGCTGCCGCGCGGCGGATCGGCGAGGTCACCCTCGCCAGGCTGCGTGACATGCAGGCCCGTTATGCGGGCATCGGCGACATCCGCGGGCGCGGTGCCATGGTGGCGATGGAGATCGTGCGGCCGGGGACGCGGGAACCCGACCCGGAAACGACGGCCCACGTGGCGAAGGCCTGCCACACTGCGGGCGTCCTCGTGCTCACTTGCGGCACGTACAGCAACGTCATCCGCCTGCTCCCGCCGCTAGTCATCCCGGAGCACCTGCTGACCGAAGGTTTGGACGTCCTGGACGACGCCTTCGCCACTGCCTGACCGGGCGGTCGCCTAGGCTCGCTGGATGCTCATGCGCGGGTTCCCGCCGGCCGAGCACGACCAGGTGACTCTGGCGAACTGGCAGCAGCCCCCGTTCAATCGCTGGTCCTTCTCGCACCTGCGCGAGCTGGTACCGACCCAGCGCATCCCCCGTGGACCCGGGCCCGTGCTGCCGCTGCCCGAAGACCCGCAGCCAGTCGACGAGCTCACCGTCCGCCGAGTCGACGGCTCCGAGTCGACGGTCGGCGAGGTGTTCGACGACACCTACACCGACGCCGTCGTAGTCGTCCACGACGGCCGGATCGTCCTGGAGCGCTACGCGGGCGAGACGACCGCGGACACGCCCCACCTGCTCATGTCAATCTCGAAGTCGGTCGTCGGATGCGTTACCGGGATCCTGACCAGCCGCGGCGAGCTCGCGCCGGAAGACCTCGTCACCGACCGCGTGCCCGATATCGCGGACAGCGGGTACGACGGAGCCACCGTGCGCCACCTGCTGGACATGCGGTCCGGCGTCGAGTTCAGCGAGGAGTACACCGACCCGGACGCCGAAGTCCGGGTGATCGAAGAGGCGATGGGCTGGCGCCCCGCGGGCAAGCACGACGTGCCGCGGTCGCTGTACGAGTATCTGACGACGCTGAAGAAGCACCGTGAGCACGGCGGCGACTTCGACTACCGCTCCTGTGAGACCGACGTGCTCGGCTGGGTCTGCGAACGCGCCGCCGGCACCCGGATGGCCGATCTGATCGCTCTGCTGATCTGGCAGCCGATGGGAGCAGAACACGATGCGGAGATCACCTGCGACCGCCTCGGCAGTGCAGTCCACGACGGTGGCATGTGCGCCACCGCCCGCGACGTCGCTCGGTTCGGCATGGTGCTGCTCGGCGGCGGCGAGGTGGCCGGACGGTCGGTGGTGCCGCGCGACTGGCTGCGTTCCGCCTGGAACGCGGACGTGGACATCCGGGACGCCTTCGACCGGTCCGCGTCCGGCCCGTACCTGCCCGGCGGGTGGTACCGCAACCAGTTCTGGTTCGTCCCCCGCCCGCACGGTGACGTGCTGCTCTGCTTGGGGATCAACGGCCAGATGGTTTACGTCCACCCGCGCACCAGCGTCGTGGCCGCGAAGCTGTCGTCGTGGCCGGTGGCACAGTCCTCGGCGACGCTGCATGACACGCTCACCGCGTTCGACGCCGTCGGCGCTGCGCTGGCCGGGATGACGGCCGAGGCCGGTCGCCGTGGCCCGGCCGGCGTCGTCGCCGGCCTGCACCGAGGTGGACTCGGTACTCACACGTGATGACGCGCCGCATCGTGTAGCTCAGGGCCATTCGTCGGCCCTCCTTGGGTACTCGGCAGATGAGTCCGGGGCACGGCGTCCGTCGCCGACGGCGGCGTCCACTTCCAGCTCCGCGTCCGGGCCGTGCTCGTGAATTCACGCGGCCGTTCGGGCCTCCGCCTCCTTGCCGGAGTCGGTCAGGTAAGCGTCGCCGATGGCCCGCCGCCGCAGGACGTACGGCAGCAGCACCCACGGCCCACGCAGGCAGGCTCAGCCGGATCCGGGAGCGGGTGTCCGCACACGTACTCCCCCATGACCTCGGCGGGTCCACCGCTGCCGCGTCCTCGAGTTTCAGCAGCTCCATGGCGTTCATGTCGACGATCGGGTGCAACCCGTCGCGGAATCGGGCATACGGGTTGGCGCCGAGCGCGCCCTGCGAACCCACGCGTCGCACCACCCAACCGGCGTCCCCGGTACTGCTGTCGTCAGGCCATCCTTGACAAACTAGGTCTGGTCAGGGAATCCTTGACGCCATGCAGCTGACGTTTTACGGCATTCGCGAACCCAGACCAGGCGCCCGCTGGCAGGCGCTCTACGACGCCACCTGGCCCGCCTACCGGGCGTGGTATTTGAGCGAGGGAACCGCCGCCCGGCCCGGCCTGGCCGTCGCGGCTCGAATGCTGCGCCGGCACCTGCCGGAGTTGGTGCCCACCTGGGAGCGCCTGGTCGAGCTGGCGCGCGGCGACGAAGACGCTGCGCGCATGCTGACCCTCTACGACCCGCCGCGCTTCGTCCCCGGCTGTTCGCAGGCGGTCCTCATCGGTCACCGGCCGCTGCTGGTCCGCAACTACGACTACCGGCCCGATCTGTGCGAGCGTGTCGCGTATTCCAGTGCGTTCACCGGTCGGCGGGTCATTGGGACCAGCGACTGCCTGTGGGGACTGGTCGATGGCATGAACGACGCCGGCCTGGTGGTCTCGCTGGCATTCGGCGGGCGGCCCGATGCGGGCTCGGGATTCGGCATCCCGCTGGTCGTCCGGTACATGCTCGAGGTCGCCGAGACGCTCGCCGACGCGCGGGCCGTGCTCGCCCGGGTACCGGTGCACATGGCGTACAACCTCACCGTGCTGGACGGCACCGGCCACGCGGCCACTGTGTTTGTCGCCCCGGACGCCGCGCCGCAGGTGTTTCAGCTGAGGGCGGCCACCAACCACCGCGGCCTACTGCCCGACCGGCAGCAGCACGCGGAGCGGTTCCGCAGCGTGCAGCGTCAGCGGCACCTGCTCGATCTGCTGAACACCGCACCGGAGCCCGACGAGCTGGTCGCTGCATTCCTGCGCCCGCCGCTGTACAACACCGAGTACGCCGACGGATTCGGCACCATATACACCGCGGCTTACCGGCCCGACCGCGGCGCGGTCGATTACCACTGGCCGGGCTCCGCCTGGCGACGGACGTTCGACTCGCCGGACCGCACGCATCAGGCCGTGCTGGGCGAGCCGGCGAGCCGGCGCACTTGACCCCCTGGCGCCGGTCTGCCCAGGCTTGGCCGCATGGCCGGCCGGGAAAACCTCGACGCATCGTCGCCGGCTGAGCTGGCCGAGCTGGCCGAGCTGGCGGTGCTGTCGCTCGCCGAGTCGAGCAGCCCGGAAGCGTTCGGGCATCTGCTCCGGCTCAGCCGAGTGGTGGGTGAGAGCCTCGGCATGGCCGCCCGGCTGCTCGCGGCGAACGAGTCCTGGTCCGGCGTCGCAGGTATTGCCGGGACCAGCCGGCAGGCGGCCTGGGAGCGCTGGCACTGACGCCTCAGCGTCCGTCCAGCAAGCTCCGCGGGACGTCGGCCATGGTCCCGCCGCGGCGCCGGTAGGCGATGCCGGACAGCGCCTCCAGCACCACCCGGTTGGCCAGGAACGCGGTCACGTCGGAGGAGTCGTAGGGCGGAGAGACCTCGACCACGTCCAGGCCCGCCACCGGCAGTTCCACCGCAATACGGCGGATGGTGTCGAGCAGCTGCCGCGGGCTGAACCCGCCGGGCTCCGGGGTTCCTGTCCCCGGCGCCGATCCGGGGTCGGTGACGTCGATGTCCACGGACAGGAACACCCCGTCGCAGTCGTCGGTCGCTATGGCGAACGCCTCGTCCAGGCAGGCGTCCAGCCCCCGCCGGCCGATTTCGTGCATCTCGAACGACCGCATCCGCTGCTCGGCCATCCACCGCAACGTCGGCGGCTCCGGCCAGTAACCACGCAGCCCGAGTTGGAGGAACCTGTCTCCCCGGCAGGCGCCCGACTCGATCAGCCGGCGCATCGGCAGCCCGTGCCCGATTAGGCTGCCGAACTGAAAGTCTCCGGTGTCCGCATGTGCGTCGAAGTGGATCACGCTCACTCGCCCCCAACCCACGGACCGGGCGACCCCGGTCACGTCCGGCCAGGTGATCGTGTGGTCGCCGCCCAGCACGACTGGGATGGCGGCCGCTGCGGTCACTCGCCGGACTGCGTTCTCGAGCCGGTCGAGCGGTGCCCGGCCCTCCACGCCAGGCAGCTCGATGTCGCCGGCGTCGACGATCCGCAAGTCGCGTAGCGGATCAACACGCAAGACCAGGTGCGGCCGCGAGGCGTCGTGCGGCAAGTAGTCGGTGGTGCGGATCGCCTGCGGTCCGAACCGGGCGCCAGGGCGGTACGACGTGCCCGCGTCGTAGGGCGCGCCGACGATCACGACATCCGCGCCCTGGAAACTGCTGGCGTCCTCGGGGTCGCACCGGTCCACCCCGAGGAACGTCACATCTGGTCCGTACATCCCGCCGTGGCGCGTCATGCCGGCAGCCTGCCAGCGAGGGCTCGTCGCCGTGCCGTGATCGGCAGGTTCCAAGGAGGTGTACGCCACGGCTCCGCTGTCCGGACCGGCCGACGTCGACGCCGCGTTCCAGGCCGCCCAGCGGGCGTTCGACGAGAACTGGCGCGACACCACGCCCGGCGAGCCCATGGGCTATCCGCGCGACTACACCTCGGCGATCCGGCGCGACCCGATCGGCGTCGTCGCCGTGGTGATGCCGTGAAACTACCCGAGATGATGGCGGTCTGGAAGCTCGGACCTGCGGTCGCCGCCGGCAACACCATGGTGCTCTAGCCGTCGGACACACCCCGGCGAGCGGGGTGAAAAATGGCTGAGCTGTTCGCCGATCCTGCCGGCGTGCTTAACGTCGTCTGCGGAGGCCGCAGCACCGGCGCCGAGCTGGTCAGGCACCGTCCAGCAGTTCTCCGCCGAGGACGAGTCGCTGCGCTGGGCGAACGGAGTCGAGTACTGCCCGGCGGCCAGCGTGTGGACCGCCGATCACCAGCGCGCACTGCGATGTCCAGGCTGCTCGACTTCGGTTGCGTGTGGATCAACTG
>JACVRX010000031.1 GCA_014534205.1 Jiangellaceae bacterium | reverse complement strand
CGACCCGGACGGGTCGACGAGCGCCACGTTCCTCGTTGCCAGCGGACGGTCGGCAGCGCTGTTCGCGCTGCTGGCAGGCGTCGGGCTGGCGCTGGCCAGCGGCGGGCCGGTTCCGCTGCGCGGTCGGGCGCTGGGTGCCGCCATGGTCGCCACTCTGGTCCGGGCCGGGGTGCTGGCGGTCGTCGGTCTGTGGCTCGGCGGCTTCCCGTCCGGCCTGGCAATCATCCTGGTGTACTACGCGCTGCTGTTCGTCGTCGCCGTACCGGTGCTCGGGCTGTCGGCACGAGCCCTGCTGCCGCTCGCGGCCGCCGCGGCGGTGATCGCGCCGGTGGTGAGCCAAGTGCTGCGCGCGACGATGCCGCCGCCGTCGTACGACAACCCGACCATGGAGTCGCTCGTCCACCCGGCCGACCTGGCCCGGGAGCTGGCGGTCACCGGCTACTACCCGGTGCTGACCTGGACGGCCTACATGCTGGCTGGGCTGGCAGTGGGCCGACTGGCTCTCGCTACCCGACGTACTGCGACCACGGTGATGATGGGCGGCGCGATGCTCGCCGTCGCAGCGTGGGCGACGTCCTGGCTGCTCCTGCACCCCGGTGGCGGCCTCGCGGCACTCGAGACGGCCGGGGCGGGCGGCTCACCCATCGCCGGCCGCCCGCTCGACGTCGCGCTCACCACGTCGTTCTTCGGGACGACGCCGACCACGACATGGTGGTGGCTCGCGGTGATCGCACCGCACTCCGGATCGCCATTCGATCTGCTGCACACCATCGGCACGGCGTGCTTCGTCCTGGGCGCGATGCTGCTTGTGGCGCGAATAGCGCGGGTGATCGTCTGGCCGCTCGCCGCGGTCGGCAGCATGACCTTCACCCTCTACTCACTGCACGTGGTGTTGAAGTCGACGGTGCTGCCGGACACCGTCCCGAATGCGTTGTTGTGGCACGTGCTCATCGCCGTGGCGATCGCCGTCCCCTGGCGGTCTTTTGTTGGCCGGGGGCCACTGGAGGCACTTGCGGCCGGACTGGCGCAGTCCGCCGCCAGCGCAGTAGCGCGTCCGGCGGTCGACCGCGGCGGGTAGCCCTGGAAATCGGCTCGATTGCGGGTCGGCGAAGTACGACGCTGGGGCACGTGCGTGGACGCCGGCTCGCCGCCTACCCGGTGTGGCTGATCTACGGTGCGGTGTGGGCGTTCATCGGTTCGTTGGTGTGGACGACCGCCGCGGTGTATTTCGTCCGCGACGTCGGCATGTCGCCGCTGCAGCTCGTGCTCACTGGAACGGCGCTCGAGGTGGGGTACTTCATGTTCGAAATCCCCACCGGGGTGGTCGCCGACCTGTATTCGCGCCGCCTCTCCTTGGTCGTTGCCGCCGCCGTCTCGGGCGTGGCGATGGTGATCACCGGAGCCGTGCCGGACGTCGCGGCGATCATCGCGGCGGCCGCCCTGTGGGGAATCGGATGGACGTTTCGCAGTGGAGCTGAGGATGCTTGGCTGGCCGACGAGCTAGGACCTGAACGGCTCGGCGTCGCCTACCAGCGCGGGGCACAGTTCGGCCGGCTCGCCGGGTTGCTTGGCATCATGGCAGCGGTCGGGTTGGCGCTGGTCGATTTGCGGCTGCCGTTCGTGGCGGGTGGTGTCGTCACCTTGCTGCTCGCCCTCTTCTTGAGCACGTTCATGCCAGAACAGGGGTTCAGTCGGTCGGAACGTGCGGTCGGCACCAGACGTCTCGCCGCGGCGGTCGCAACAGCTCGGGACGGCCTGCGGCTTGTGCGCGCACACGTGGTGTTGGCGCTCGTCCTGGGGATCGCCTTCATCTCGGGGACGTGGGCTGAGGGTTTCGACCGGCTCTGGGAAGCTCACCTGCTCATCGACGTGGGGCTGCCCACATTTGCCGGCCTCGACAACGTCGCCTGGTTCGGCGTACTTGGTGCCGGCACCTTGCTGTTGTCGTTCCTGGTAGCTGCTCCGTTGGTGTCCCGCATCGAGCGGCTGGACCAGCTACGGCTGGCCCGGCACCTGTTCGTCCTGCATGCTCTGTTGGTCGTAACCGCCCTGGGTTTCGCGGTCGCCGGCAGCGTCTGGGCCGCCCTGACCGCCTACTGGGCCACCACTGTGATTCGCGGACTAACCGAGCCGCCGTTTCGAAGCTGGCTGAACGGCTCGATCACCGACTCGCGCGTTCGGGCCACCGTGTTGTCGATCGCCGGGGTGGCCGGAAGCGCCGGTGAGTGGGTCGGCGGACCGGTCCTCGGCGTCGTTGGCACTCGGTGGTCCATCCGCACGGCGCTCGCCGCAGGTGCGCTGCTGCTCATTCCGACCTTGGCGCTGTTCGCGAGAGCTATTCGTCACCACGGCCGCGAACCGGAGCTCATCTCAGACCTCGATACCCGGCCGGCGGTGTAGGTCTCCAAGCCCCCGACCTGATCGAGGTATGTCGGCAGCCGCTGCCAGACGTCTTTGATATGCACCACGGAACTGCGCTGCTCCGCGGTCATGGAGTCGCGGAGCGCTTCGCGCCGAGCCGGCACGTTGTCGTGCTGGTCGTGCTGCCACAGCGTCAACTGCCCTGGCGTGCAGTCCGACTGCCCGGCCAACAGCTCGTCGCCCCTGCGGTGTCAGCAGGTCGTCGACAGGCACCGTCCGGTGCTGTCAGGATCGCGCACGTCACGACTACGCGCATAGACGTCAGGAGCGTCAGATGCCCACTACGCCGACCAGCCTGGCCGTGCCTGAGTAGTAGGTGCCACCGTTCATACCGGGCCTGGAGCTGAGCCGGCGGTTCTACGTCGAGGCTGTTCAGCCCATCCTGGCCACCTGCTTTCCGAACCTGCCGCACGCCGCGGGCCGGTTGGGATGGGGGAGCGAGGTGCTGGGCTTCGACACCGAAATGTCGACCGACCACGCCTGGGGCCCGATCGTCCAGCTGTTCCTGCGCGACGAGGACCTCGAGCTCGCCGATGACGTCCGCGACGCCCTGGACCGCGAGCTGCCGGCCGAGTTCGCCGGCTACCCGGTCCGATTCCCGTTCGAGGACGCGGGCCGGCCCGCGGCTCACTGGGTTGAACCGACGGCTGTGCGAGCGTTGGCCCTCAACACGCTCGGCTACGACCTCGACCGGCCATTGGAGGTTGCGGACTGGCTGACTTTCCCCTCGCAGAAGCTCCGCGCCCTCAGAGTCGGCGCCGTCTATCAGGACTCGGTCGGTGAGCTCACTGCCCTTCGTGAGCGACTCGCGTACTACCCGAGACAGGTGTGGCTCTACCTGCTGGCGGCCGGCTGGCGCCGGATCGACCAGGAGGAACACCTGATGCCGCGCGCCGGCGTCGTCGGCGACGAGCTCGGGTCTTCGTTGATCGGCTCCCGGCTGGTGCGCGATGTGATGCGGCTCTGCTTCTTGATGGAGCGGCAGTACGCACCGTACGCCAAGTGGTTCGGGACCGCGTTCAGCGAGCTTCCCTGTGCACCGGAGCTCTCCCCGGTGCTGTGGCGAGCTCAACGGGCTGCGACCTGGGAGGAGCGCGAAGCCGCGCTCTGCGAGGCGTACGAGGAGCTTGCGCGGATGCACAACGCGCTCCAGATCACTGCCGAGCTGCGGGTCACCACGTCGGCGTTCTTCCGCCGGCCATTCAGGGTGATCGGCGGCCAGCGGTTCGCCGACGCGATCGTCGCCACGATCGACGACCCGGACGTCCGCCTGCTCGCCGACCGCCGGCTCATCGGTGGCATCGATCAGGTCAGCGACAACACCGACCTGCTCGAAGGCACGCAGTGGAGGGGCAGGCTGCGGTGGCTCTACGAGTGAGCGACGTGGGCGGTGCCCGCCACGGGCAGTCGTCAGGCGTTCTGCACGACGGCCAGCACGTTGCCGGCCGGATCTTTGAACCAGGCAATGTCTGGACCGAAGCCGCGGTATATCCCCTTCTCGTCCGGCTCGGCCGGCATGTCGTTGTACTGCTCGAAGGTCACGCCGCGCTCGGCAAGCTGGTCGACGACTTGTTCGACGTTGTCGACCGGGAAGTTCAGGACCGTGAACGTCGCCGGGGTGTGGTCGTCCTTGGGGTAGACGAGGATGCGCCCGGCACGGACATGCAGAAACAACATGCCGTTCCCTTCGGAGACGTCGAGCCCGAGTGTTCCGTCGTAGAAGTGCTTCGCCCGCTGCAGATCGTTCACCGAGAAGCTGCTGAAGGCGTCGACGTTGCCCAACATGTCGTCTCCCATCGCGGTCGATCCGGTGCCCTCGCCTACCACGGTGAGGGCTTCCCTTCGTGCCAAACCGTGGCGACAAGCGGAACTCCAGGACGGTACGCCAGGTGCACGTACGACGGCGCGTCGAGCACCATGAGGTCGGCACGAGCGCCGGGAACCAGCCGTCCCACGTCGGCGCGCCGCAACGCCACCGCCCCGCCCACCGTTGCCGACCAGACCGCCTCCGCCGGGGTCATCCGCATCTCCCGCACCGCCAGCGCGATGCAGAACGGCATCGAGGAGGTGAAGCACGACCCTGGGTTGCAGTCGGTCGCGATCGCCACGACTGCACCGGCCTCCAGCAGCCGGCGCGCCTCGGGGTAGGGAGAACGGGTGGAGAACTCGACGCCGGGCAGCAACGTCGCGACCGTTCCGGAGGAGGCCAGCGCATCGACGTCAGCGTCGGTCAAGTAGGTGCAGTGGTCGGCGCTTGCTGCCCCGAGCTCGCAGGCCAGCGCGACGCCTGGGCCCGGCCCCAACTGGTTCGCGTGCACGCGAGGTCGCAACCCGCGAGCCATGCCGGCCGTGAGCACGGTCCGGGCCGCGTCCGCGTCGAACGCGCCGCGTTCGCAGAACACGTCTACCCAGCGGGAATGCGGCACACAGGCGTCGAGCATGTCGCCGGTCAGCAGCTCCACGTAGCCGGCGACGTCGTCCGCAAACTCCTTCGGAACAACGTGGGCGCCGAGAAAGGTGGTCTCGTCCGTGTGCTGTCGCGCGAGCACGAGCGACCGCACCTCGTCCCGGACGGTGAGCCCATAGCCGCTCTTGATCTCGACCGTAGTGGTGCCTTGACGGCGCATCTCCGTCACGAGGCGGGCCACGTTCGCCGCCAGCACCTCATCCGACGCAGCGCGCGTAGCGGTCACTGTCGTCCGTATCCCGCCGCTCTGGTAGGCCCGCCCCGCCATCCGGGCGTCGAACTCGGCTGCCCGGTCGCCCGCGAACACCAGGTGCGAATGGCTGTCGACGAAACCAGGCAGCACGCACCTACCGGATGCGTCCTCACGGACATCCACCGGCGGAGCGGCAGCCGCGGGCCCTACCCAGGCGACTCGACCCTGGTCGACGACAATCGCAGCGTCTTCGACTTCACCGAGCGGAGAGCCGTCGCCGTAGTCGGATGATCCGGTGACGAGCAGGCCGATTCCGTCCAACAGCACCGAGGACGCGGCCATGTCGGCTGCGTCGTGCGCCGTCGCTCAGCCGAACCGTCAGGTCCCCGACGGCTCAGCGGTCTCGCCGGTGGTGCGCGGCGTCGCCGGCTTACGAACCCGAGAAGTGGCCGGCTTGGACGCTGCCGATCCCGCCTCACCGGTTCCGGTCGTGCCCAGGGACGTCTCAGTCGACGGCGACTCCGGCGAGGTGGGTTCGCCAGCCGAGGTGAGGGTGTCCGACGCTGCTTCGGCCGGCGACGCGCCGCCGGCGTCCTGGCCCTCGGTGGCTGGCGCCGACGGGGTGGTGCCGGTGGTGTCGGCCTGTTTGGTGGCGGACTCGGCGGTATCCGGGGTGGGCGCCCATGGTGCGGCCGACGGGTCGTACGTCGTCCACTGCTCTGCTTCGCCGCGACGACGGAGGACTGCCGCGGCGCCGGCACCCACCGCGGCGAACGTGGCAACAAAAACCGCCAGCCGGCGCCGGCGGCGCCGCCTGCGCGGCTTCTCCACGATCGCAAGCGACCGTTCCCCGACGACGTGGGCTCGTTCGCCGACCTTGTCAGCAGCCGCCTCGATCACTGCCGCGACCTTCGGCACGACGTCCTCGAGGAAGGTGTCCCGGGCGCTCATGGCAGCAGGCGTCATCCGTTCGCGCGCGGAGCTCACCATCGGCGTGATCCGTTCCTTCGCCATCTCGACCCGAGGCGCTGCGGCGTCGCGAGCGCTCGACGCGAACGGCCGGATCCGGCTCGCGATGAGCCCGGCTACCCCCACCGCGCCAGCCGCCCCCGCCTTGCGAGCGGCATTCTTGTCTTCCCTGCGTACTTTGACGTTGCCGGAGTTGGCACTAGACCGGCGGAACCGGCCACGTAGGTCGGACATTGCGTTCACGCCTTCCTTCCCAGGGGTCTCGGGACAAGCCCTTCCCAGTCCGGGCACCGATCATGCCGCGTCCGCACCCGAATGCCCAGTGGAGCCTGACGCGGTGATAAGAGCGAGCGTGCATCCCGAGCAGATCCGGGTGCGACCGCCGGGTTTCTGCCGTGCGACGATGGGCCGACCGACTCCACACGAGAGGCGCGCCCGTGACCGAGGAGCTTTACGCCACCCTGTCGACCAACTACGGCGACATCGTCGTCAAGCTGTTCCCGAACCATGCGCCGACAACAGTGCGCAACTTCGTCGACCTGGCGCAAGGCCAGCGCGAGTGGACCGACCCGAGGACGAGGCAGAAGACCACCGCGCCGCTCTACGACGGCACCGTGTTTCATCGTGTCATCGCCGGTTTCATGATCCAGGGCGGCGATCCATTGGCCACCGGCCGCGGTGGGCCGGGCTACCAGTTCGGTGACGAGTTCCATCCTGAGCTGGTCTTCGACCGGCCGTACCTGTTGGCCATGGCCAACGCTGGGCCAGGAACCAACGGGTCGCAGTTCTTCATCACCGTGGGGCCGACACCGTGGCTGAACCGCAAACACACGATCTTCGGGGAGGTCGCCGACGCGGCGAGCCGCGAGGTCGTCGACGCGATTGCCGGCGTGGAGACCGGTCAGGACGACAAGCCGACCACGCCGGTGACGATGGAGCGGGTCACCGTGCGGCGGTCCGGCTGACTCGAGCGATGACTGGCTTTCCTGGCGGTGACGAACGACCGCCGGCTGGGGCTGCGCAGCCCAGTGCGCCGGTCTGTTACCGGCATCCCGACCGCGAGACGTACATCCGATGTGCCCGGTGTGAGCGGTACATCTGCCCCGATTGCATGATCACCGCCCCGGTGGGATTCCAGTGCCCGGAATGCGTGCGGGAAGGTGCAGCGTCGGTTCGGCAACCGACGACGCTCCTCGGCGGGCAGGTCCGGGCCCAGGGTGACGTGGTCACCAAGACCCTGGTCGGCCTCAACGTGGCGGTATTCGTCCTCGGCCTGATCGTGGGCTTCGACGATCTGATCGAGCGGCTGGCGTTGTTCCGTGGTGTCGCACTGATCGACGGCGAGCCCGCCGGTGTGCTCGACGGTGAGCTGTACCGCATGCTCACCGCCGCGTTCCTGCACGAGCAGTGGTGGCACATCGGGATGAACATGTACGCGCTGTGGGTGTTGGGCAGCCTGCTGGAGCCGGTGCTCGGTCGATGGCGGTTCGCCGCGCTGTACTTGCTGTCCGCCGTTGGCGGCAGCACGGCCTCGCTGCTCGCCTCCGGTGTGGTGTCGCTGGGAGCATCCGGCGGCGTCTTCGGGCTGCTTGGTGCCCTCTTCGTGGTGATGCGCCGGTTCGGGCGAGACGTCTCAGCGGTCCTGGTGATCCTCGGCATCAACCTCGTGCTGACTTTCGTCGTCCGGAACATCGACTGGCGGGCGCACCTAGGCGGCCTCGTCACCGGTGCGGTGCTCGCGTACGCGTTCGCACACGCTCCGCGTGCTCGGCGGACGGCGTATTCGCTGGCTGCCTGCGTCGTGGTGCTGGGCGTGATCGCTGCGGTGCTGGCCTGGCTGGTGGTGTGAGGGCTGGCCGGACGTTGTCCACAGCGGTTTTCCACACTGGGGATGAATCACATCGGTGTAACTGCGGTGGCTGCTTCCCGGGTTCAGCTGGAAGCCACCACTAGGCGAGTGCCTACATCACCAGGCTTACAGGCCTGGTGATGTGCCGGCAGGGATGGTGTACGTGGTCGTTCCAGAACGGTTACTTCCACTTGGTGGCGGTGAAGAAGCCGGCGGTGATCAGCCCCATTCCGACGACCAGGTTCCAGCCGCCGAGGGCGCTCATCAGCGGCAGGTCGCCTTCGGTGACGTAGTAGACGACCAGCCACACCAGCCCGAGCAGGAGCAGCGTGACCATAGTCGGGGCGACCCAGCGCCGCGAGATGCGGGCATCGGTGCGCACTCGCAGTGGCGGCGGCGTGAAGTCGCTGCGGCGGCGTAGGCGGGACTTCGGCACGGGGATAGCGTAGTCACCGCTCTTGACCGGCTCTGCACGCGTTGGCAACGGAGGTGATGACGGCGGTGGCAACGGCCGGCACCGGCTGGCGGTTCGTCGCGCCGGTGGCGTTGGCCGGTTGCGGTCTGTTGCTCGTCGTCAGCGCCAGGGCGGCGGGTGGCGAGGAGCTGCGTGCTCCCGGGTACACCGAGGTCGCCGACCTGATCCGAGCTCAAGAGCGGCGAACCGAGGAACTGAGTGCCGAGCTCAACCGGCTCTCCGCCGAGGTCGAGGAACTCGCTGCAGCCCGGGCGAGCCGAGCCGGCGAGGGGGTGCGCGAGCGGGTTGCGGCGCTGGAGCAGGTCGCCGGCTTCACGCCGGTGCGTGGGCCGGGGCTCACCGTGACGCTAGACGACGCGCCGCTGCCGGTAGGAGCCCTCGACAGCGGCGTACACCTGGAGGACTACGTCGTCCACCAACAGGACCTCGAAGCCGTCATCAATGCACTGTGGGCCGGCGGCGCGGAGGCCATGATGGTGATGGATCAGCGGGTGGTCGCGACGAGCACCATCCGCTGCGTTGGGCCGGTGCTGCTCCTGCAGGGCCGCCGCTACGCCCCCCCGTACACCATCACCGCGATCGGTGACGTCGACGCGATGGAACAGGCACTCGACGAATCGGAGGAGGTCGCCGAGTACCTGACCTACGTCGAGTACCTGGGCCTGGGCTACGACGTCGACCGGCATGACGAGGTGACGCTGCCTGAGTACGACGGCCCGATCGAGATTTCCGAGGAGACCGCCGCATGAGTGTTCGCCGGATCCTCGTCATCGACAACTACGACAGCTTCGTGTTCAACCTGGTGCAGTACCTGGCGCAGCTGGGCGCCAGATCTGACGTACGGCGCAACGACGAACTGACGCCGGCCGAGGCGCTTCGGTACGACGGTGTGCTGCTCTCCCCGGGTCCTGGCACGCCGGAGCGCGCGGGTATTTGTGTCGAGCTGATCCGGACGGTCGGCGGTGACGTGCCGGTGTTCGGGGTGTGTCTCGGACTACAAGCGATCGGTGTCGCATACGGCGCGACCGTCAGCCGCGCCTCGGAGCTCCTGCACGGCAAGACCAGTGAGATACAGCACGCGGGAGCCGGCGTCCTCGCCGGCCTGCCCAGCCCGTTCACCGCGACCCGCTACCACTCGCTGGCCGTCGAGCCCGGCACCGTGCCGAACGTCTTGGAAGTGACCGCCACGACGGCCGGCGGGGTGGTGATGGCGCTGCGGCATCGCACGCTCGCGGTCGAGGGGGTGCAGTTCCATCCCGAGTCGGTCCTCACCGAAGGCGGACACCGGCTGCTCGCCAACTGGCTCGCGGTGTGCGGCGACCCGGACGCAGTGACCCGCTCGGTCGGCCTGGCGCCGGTGGTGGCTGGGGGCTAGTCGGGCGGCACCCGGATCAACCGGGGTTGGGACTTCCGTTTTCGCCGCCGTTTTCGCCGCCGCCGCCATTGCCGCCGTTGCAGCCGCCGTCGGGCTCCACGGCGACGGTGATCTGCACCTCCGTGCCCGGGGCGACCTCGGTGCCGGGCGGGACGGACTGCGCCATGACCTCGTCGGCGGACACGTCGCACGTCGCCTGCTCGGTCACGGAGACATCGAATCCGGCGTTGGTGAGCGCCGACTCGGCGGACTGCCGGCGCTGGCCAACGACGTTGGGTACCGGCGTCTGGGTCGGCTCTTGGGCGATCACGACGTCGACCGAGGTCCCGGGATCCACCTCGGTGCCGCCTTCCGGGTCGGTGGCGAGCACGGTGTCGGGCGGCTGGTCACTCGACTGGCGGGTGACGTCGCCCAGCTCGAGACCGGCGCCCTCGATCGCTTGCCGGGCGTCGTCCAATGATCGGCCGAGCACGGACGGCACCCTCACCTGCTCCGGCTCCGCCGCGACGACGAGGTCGACCGCGCTGCCGCGCTGGACCTCCGCGCCTTCTGCCGGGTTCGTCTCCAGGACGGTGCCCGGGTCCTCTTCGTCGGTTCCCCGGGGATCGACGTCGCCCACACGCAGCCCGGCGGCCTCCAACGCCTGCCGGGCCTCCTCCTCGGTCGCGCCGACCAGGCCGTCCGGCACGGTCACCGTCTCGGAAGCGACGCCCACCACGAGGTCGACGGTGGAGCCCTGTTCCACTCGCTCGTTCGGTGCCGGGTCCTGCTCCAGGACCGTGCCGAGCTGTTCCTCGTTGTCCGTCTCCCGGGGAGTCACCTCGCCGACCGTCAGATCGCGGCCGGTGATCGTCGCCCTGGCTTGCTCCTCGGTCTGCCCCACCACGTTGGGCACGCCGACCAGCTGCGGACCTCCGGTGTCACGGAACAGCAGGTAGCCGATCGCGGCTGCGGCGCCCAGGATCAGCAGTGCGATCAACGCCAGCCGTCCCCACCCCATGCCGCCGCGTCGTTCCGGCTCGGTCACCGGCGCGGGGACCTGGTCGAAGGCCGTCGCGGTGGGGTAGGCGTCGTACGCGACCGTTGCGGGTGCGATGAGCTGAGTTGCGGCAGACGGGTCGTGCGCCGCGGCCACGGGTAACCCGGCGGCGGCGCGTTCTAGGTCCGCGCGCATCTCGTGCGCGCTCTGATACCGCTCCAACCGGTCCTTGGCCAGCGCCTTCATCACGATGGCGTCCAGGTCGCGAGTTATCGACGGGTCCAGCGCGGACGGCGGCGTCGGCATCTCCCGCACGTGCGACACGGCCACCGACACCAACGATTCGCCGACGAACGGCGGCCGGCCGGTCAGCAGCTCGTATAGCACGCAGCCGGTTGCATAGAGGTCGCTGCGCGCATCCGCCTGCTCGCCACGCGCCTGCTCCGGCGAGATGTATTGGGCAGTTCCGACGACCGCGGCCGTCTGGGTCAGTGTCACGCCGGCGTCTGACACGGAGCGGGCGATGCCGAAGTCCATCACCTTCACTTCGCCGGCACCGGTGATCATGATGTTGCCGGGCTTGATGTCGCGGTGCACTATGCCGGCGCGGTGGCTGTACTCGAGCGCCTCGAGGACCGCGCTGATGATCTCGATGGACCGCTCGGGGGTGAACCGGGCGCGGTCCCGCAGCAGCTCCCGCAGCGTCCGGCCCTCGACGTACTCCATCACGATGTACGGAACGCGGTGGCCGTCAAGGTAATCCTCGCCGGTGTCGTAGACGGCGACGATGCTGCGATGGTTGAGCGACGCAGCGGACTGCGCCTCACGGCGGAACCGCGCCTGGAACGTCGCGTCCGCCGCGTGGTCCACCCGTAACATCTTGATCGCCACCACCCGGCCCAGCCGCCGGTCGCGTCCGCGGCGCACCTCGGCCATCCCGCCCCGGCCGAGCACCTCGCCCAGCTCGTAGCGGTCCCCGAGCAGACGCGTGTCGCTCATCGGTTGCCTTTCCGGTCGTGAACGACGGGCACGCTACCCGCCTGGCGCCCCACGGTGGTCATCGACCGAGCACCGCTGCCATCACGTCGCGGGCGATCGGCGCCGCCAGCCGGCCGCCGCCGATGTCGTTGCGCGCGGTGTCCGGAGCCTCCTCGACGACGACCGCCACCGCGACCTGCGGGTCGTCGGCTGGGGCGAACGAGGTGAACCACGCGTACGGCGGCCGGTCCGGTGTGGTCTGTGCCGTGCCGGTCTTGCCAGCGACCTGGATGCCGTCCATCTGCGCGTTCTGACCGGTGCCCTCCTCGACGACCTCGACCATCATGGCGGTCAGCTCGCGCGCGGTTTGGGTGGAAACGGCGCGGGAGAGCTCCTCCGGCTCGGTCTTGTCGAGCACGGTGACGATGTCCGGGCCGAGGATCTCGTCCACCAAGTACGGGTCCATGACGACGCCGCCGTTCGCGACGCCGGCGGAAACCATCGCGATCTGCAACGGAGTCGCCCGGACGTCGAACTGGCCGATCGCCGACAGCGCGGTCTGCGGCAGATCCAGCTCGGTTGGGAACGCACTTGTCGCTGCGTTCAGGTCTTCGTCGGCCATGGGCTCTGCGTTGAAGCCGAACCGCTCGGCTTGGTCGCGCAGCGCGTCGTCGCCAAGGTCGTTGCCGAGGAAAGCGAAGGCGGTGTTGCACGAGACGCGCAGTGCGTTCGTCAGCGTGGTGAGCTGCTCGGCGCCGGTACCGCACGGCTCGCCGCTCTGGTTCGGCAGCGTGTTGGTCGACTGCGGCAGGTCGTACTCCGCGGGCCCCGGCACGGTCGACTCCGGCTGGTAGCGGCCGGACTCCAGAGCAGTTGCCGCCGTCACGATCTTGAAGACGGACCCCGGTGGCAGTGTCTGCGCAATGACCCGGTTGAGTGCCGGCTTGTCGTCGTCGGCCTGCAGCGCCTCCCAGGCATCTTGTTGCTCGGCGAGGTTGTGGCTGGCCAGCGGGTTGGGGTCGAACGACGGCTTGCTCACCATGGCCAGGATGGCGCCGGTGCGCGGGTCGAGCGCGACGACGGCGCCCTTGTTGTCGCCGAGCGCCTCGAAGGCAGCCTGCTGCGCGGCTGGGTCGAGCGTGAGCCGGATGCCGCCGCCCTTGCGCTCGCGGTTTGTGACCAAGTCCACCAGCCGGCGGGCGAACAGCCGGTCGTCGGTGCCGGCGAGGATCTCGTTCTCGGCCCGCTCCACGGCGCTTCGGCCGAAGATGATCGTGTAGTAGCCCGTCGCCGGGGCGTAGATCGCTGCGCTGGGGTATTGCCGGAGGTAGGCGAACTCGTCGTCGGTTCGCACCGACTGGGCGACCGGTGTGTCGCCGACCAAGATCGGTCCCCGTTCCCGTGCGTATTCGTCGAGCAGCACACGCCGGTTGTCCGAACGCTGGTTGAGTTCCTCCGCTTGGAATGCCTGCACATATGTGACGTTCACCAGCAAGGCGGCCACGAGCACCATGCAGCCGGCTGCAACCTTGCGGATCGGGCCGTTCACTGCAGCTTCACTACCTGGGTGACGGCCTCGTCCACCCGGACCGGGGCCGGGATCGGCGCGGGTCGCCGGGCCGCGTCGGACAACCGCATCAGCAATGCGACGAGCACCCAGTTCATGACCAGGGAGGAGCCGCCGAGCGAGAGGAACGGCGTGGTCAGCCCGGTCAGCGGGATCAGCTTGGTGACCCCGCCGATGACGATGAACACCTGCAGCAGCAGCACGGTGGCGAGCCCGGCCGCAAGCAGCTTGCCGAACGGGTCGCGCAGCACCAATGCCGCGCGCAACCCACGGGAGACGAGCAGCGCGTAGATCACGATGATGGCCATCAAGCCGGTGAGCCCGAGCTCCTCGCCGAACGCCGCGGCGATGAAGTCGCTCACCGCGAACGGGACGAGGTCCGGCCGGCCGCGGCCGAGCCCGGTGCCGATCTCGCCGCCATAGGCGAGACCGTAGAGCGACTGCACGATCTGGCCGAACCTGTCGACGTCGGCGAACGGGTCGAGCCAGCCGTCGATGCGCGCTTGCACGTGACCGAACACGGCGTTGGCCGCCAGCCCACCGACGACGAACAGGGCAGCACCGACGACGATCCACGAGAACCGCTCGGTAGCGACGTAGATCATCACCACGAAGACCCCGAACAGCAGCAGCGACGGGCCCAGGTCGCGCTCGAACGCCAGAATCCCCAGCGCCATCAGCCAGACGACGAGGATGGGACCCAGGTCGCGGGCTCGCGGCAGGTCGATGCCGAGTACGCGGCGGCCGGCGTGCGCGAGGGCGTCCTTGGTCCGGACCAAGTACGCCGCGAAAGCGACGATCAGCACGATCTTCGCTGCTTCTCCCGGCTGGAAGTTCATCGGGCCGATGGAGATCCAGATCTGGGCCCCGCGGATGTCGTATCCCAGCCCCGGCACCAGCGGCAGCAAGAGCAGCACGATCCCTAGTACCCCGGCGGTGTACGCGTACCGGGAGAGCACTCGGTAGTCGGGCACCAGGACCAACACGAGCACGAACAGCGCGACGCCCACGACCATCCAGGTGAGCTGCACGGGCGCGGCGGCCCGGGGGATGGCTTCGCCGGCCTGGCGCGCGGCCTCGGCATCCGCGAGGTCCAGCCGGTGAATCATGGCCAGGCCCAGCCCGTTCAGGGTGACGACGAGCGGCAGGATCACCGGGTCCGCGTGGGGCGCCCACCGGCGCACGATCACGTGCGCCGTGCCGGCGATGAGCAGCAGGCCACCGAGGTACGCCAGCGCGTTCGGCGGTACCCGGCCGAGCGCACCGAGGTCGACCGCCACGTAGGCCCCGGTCGCGATACCGGCCGCGAACAGCAGCAATACGAGCTCGGTGCCCCGGCCTCGCCGCGGGACCAGCGACGTGTCGACGGTCACCGCGCCAGCTTCGTCTCGTGGCGCGAACTCAACGCAATCCGTGGCGTCACTACGTTGATTTCCCTCCGCAAGTCGTGGTCGGAGCCGCGTGACCCGGTCACAGTGCGTCCGTGCAGTCGAGGCCGGGGTATCTCGGCGTCGGAGTAGGCGTCGGAGTAGGCGTCGGAGTGGGCGTCGGAGTCGGCGTCACGGTTGCCGTCGGCGGTGCGGCCGCTGCGGGTGGAACACCGGGAGCCGGCCGTCCCGGCGGGGCTCCCGGCGGCGCCGCGGTCGGCGTGGCGGGAGTCGGCGATGGGCTGGGTGACGGTGACGGGAGGTGAGCACGGCACGCCTCTCGGCGCAGCCCGTCGACGATCTGTTCGGCCTCGGACAGATCCGCAGCCGGGATGGTCTGCGTCACGCGGTCCCGGAACACGGTGGGCAGCGCGGCGAGTGGCAGGTCGTCGGCCACATGGTGCAGGTCAGCCAACCGGATCGGCCCGACCTCCTGGTTCACCCCGCGGAAGACAGCGACGTCGCCGGACTGGTCCCCGACGTAGTACTGCCCGTCGACGTAGTTGTCGAACAGTATGAGGCCCACCCAGAGCACCGCGGCCAGGACGGCCACGATGGCCAACCGGCGCAGCCATCGATAGGGACGCGGCTGGCGTGGTGCGTAGCGCAGTGCCTCGGCGTCGTACTCGTCTCCGCCGGGCGCAGTCGCTGTGCCGCCGCCACGCAGCAGGCTGCGCATCGCAGCCCCTGGACTGCGCCGGGTGCGCGCCGGCGGCTGGCCTCCGGCGGCCGCGCCCACCAGGAATGCCTCGGCGGTGTCGTCGGCCGCAGGAGGAGTCTCGCGCTCGACGACGTCCGCGACCACGCAGGTCACGTTGTCGGGCGCACCGCCTTTGAGCGCGAGCTCGACCAGCGCGTCCGCGGCCGTACCGAGGTCGCGGTTGCCGGCGAGGATGTCGCGCATGGTCTCGTCCCGCACCACACCGGAAAGCCCGTCGCTGCACACCAGAATCCGGTCGCCGCCGCGGACCTCGACCAGCTGCAAGTCGACGTCGGGTTCACCGTCGCCCTGCAGCGTGCGCAAGATCATCGATCGGGCTGGGTGGACGCTGGCCTCGTCGGCGGTGATCCGTCCCTCGTCCACCAGCGTCTGGACCAGCGTGTGGTCGTGGGTGATCTGGCGCAGCTCACCGTCGCGCAGCAGGTATGCGCGCGAGTCGCCGATGTGCGCGAGCGCGAGCTCGTGGCCGGTCCAGAAGAGCGCGGTGAGCGTGGTGCCCATGCCACGACGCGAGGGATCCTCGGCGGCGAGCTGCCCGATGCGCTGGTTCGCCGAGCGGACCGCCGCAGCCAGCGCCCGGAGTGGGTCGCCGTCGGCGCTGCGGTCCTCGATGTTGACGAGCTCCTCGATCGTCGCCGAGCTCGCCACCTCGCCGGCTGCGTGCCCGCCCATCCCGTCGGCCACTGCCAGTAACCGTGGCCCGGCGTATCCGGAGTCCTCGTTACCTTCCCGCACCAGCCCGACGTCGGACCGAGCCACGTAGCGGAGCGTCAACGGCATCGACATGGCCTACTTCCGCAGCTCCACGACCGTCTTGCCCAAGCGGAGCCGACTCTTGGCTCCCACCGGTGTGGGTCGAACGATCCGGTCGTTGCCGACGTAGGTGCCGTTCGTCGAGCCGAGATCCTCGACGTACCACTGGCCCTCGTGGGGGACGAGCCGCGCGTGCCGCGTGGAGACGTACTCGTCGTTGAGCGGGATCGAGCTGTCCGGGCCGCGGCCGAACATTACCGGCGCCATGTCCAGCGGGGCACTGCGGCCCTGGTCCGGCCCCTCGACAACGACGATCTTGCTCGGCGCGCCGCGAGCTGGCTTGCGCTGCTTGGCCGGTTTGGCGGGTCGGGCCTCCCTGGCCTGCCGGACGCCGAACAGGTCCGAGCGCATGGCCGAGGTCACCGACAAGATGAGCAGCCAGAGCAAGGCGAGGAAACCCAGCTTGATAACAGTGAGCGTCAGCTCGGACACCCGGTCACCCCCGGGATGTCCGGCGGCGCACATCGACGATGGTGGATCCGATCACCACTCGGGAACCGTCAGACAGCGGCGCCTGTGCCGCACGCACTCCGTCGACCACGGTGCCGTTGGTGGAGCCGAGGTCCACGACCAGCACCTGCGCGTCCGGACCGCCGCCCTGCACCCTGATCTCGGCGTGCCGCCGGGAGACACCGGGGTCGTCGATGCGTAGGTCGCAGTCGCTGCCCCGGCCGATGACCAGGCCCGGCGGCACAACCGGGTGTTGGGTGCCGTTGATCACCAGGTAGGCGACGGCAGCCCGCTCGGCCGCCTCGGTCGGCCGGTACGTCACGCCGCGGTCCACGCCGGCGCGCACGGTACTGCGGACCCGGAACCGTCCGGTCGTGAGGTCGTCGTGTTCTTCGAAGGTGACGCTGACGGGTCCGGTGAAGGCGTAGTGCTGCAGGTCGGCATGCTCACGGGCCAGCTCTATAAGCTCGGTGACCAGCGTCGCCTGGTACGGCGCCAGCCGGTTGTAGTCGTCCGGGCCGAGCTCGATGACGAATTCGTTGGGGACGAGCGAGCGTTCTCGGCTGACGATTTGCGCGTTGTTGTCCATTTCCCGCTGTAGCGCGGCGGCGATCTCGACCGGCTGTATCTCCGACTTGAACGCCTTGCTGAACGCACCGGTCACCAGGCCCTCGAGTCGGCGCTCGAAGCGCTGCAACACGCCCATCAACCGCCTCCTCGTGTGTGGTCTGCTGCCGGCCCTGCGATCGCCCCTGATGGTAGTCAGCCGCTTGGTCGGCGGCGCACCGGCAGGCATGGAGGCGACCCGCTGCGTGTTAACCTTGATCGCTGACCGCGGGGTGAGTCCGTCGCGGTAAAGCGCGAGTGGCGGAATAGGCAGACGCGCACGGTTCAGGTCCGTGTGTCCGTAAGGACGTGGGGGTTCAACTCCCCCCTCGCGCACGATGTCTGCCCAGGTCAGCGCCTTGTGACCAGCACTCAATTGGGCTGTTGATACTGCTCTGATACTCCAGCCGGCCGCAGCCACCCTGCGTATGTCTCGGCGGCCTGCCGTTGCGTCGTCGGCAGCACGTGGGCGCAGATCCCAGGGAGACCACCGGGGGAGCGTGGCCAAGTCGTTCCTGAACGACCTTGACCGGGGTTCCGGCCTTCAGCAGGAGCGCGGCGTGGGTGTGCCGGAGATCGTCTAGCCGGATGGGCTGACGGTCCGGCCTCGACCAGCTCGCGCCGGCACTGGGCGACGGCGTGGCGGAACCGACGCTGAACCGGCAGTACCTCCCAGGCACCCAGGTTCGCGACGTACCGTCGACGCCATGCACGACCCGACCGACGTCCGCTCTCAGGTGCACGACTTCCTCGTCACCCGCCGCAACCGGCTCAGCCCAACGGATGCCGGCCTACCGGTCTACGGCGGCAACCGGCGCGTCCGCCGGTCTGCGCCGCGGGGAGGTCGCCCTGCTGGCCGGGATG
>JACVRX010000072.1 GCA_014534205.1 Jiangellaceae bacterium | reverse complement strand
GAAATCATCGGCTCCATACGCCGTCGCCAGGGTTCCGGCGAGCGGCACGCGGGTACTCGAACTATAGTCGCGCGGGCCGATCCGGATGAGGAGGGGTCATGGCAGACCGGGGGACCAACGACGAGCGCGCCGGGCGGACGTCGCGCGGCTCCCGGCTCTTTCCGATGGTGCTCGGCCTCCTTCTCGTGAAGAACGCGGCAATGTTGGTCAACTACCACGTCCCCAGCTGAGTGGTCGGCGTCGGCGCGTAATTGAGGTGCGGCTGGCAGCCGCGGCTTGGCATGCTCGATGAGTGCAGCCCGCTTGAGGGTCAGGGCCGAACCGGGTTTGACCTGGTGCCGGTGATGAGTTGTTGCTCTGCGCTGGTCTGCACGCATGACGACACATCTCCAAGCGACGGAATCCGGCCACCATGACCACCGATGTGCCGAGCGCGGGCCGCAGCGAGTGGATCGGCCTGGCTGTGCTGGCCCTCGCCTGCCTGCTGTACGTGATGGACTGACGGTCCTGCATCTGGCCGTGCCGGCGATAAGTGCCGACCTGGAGCCGTCCATCGCACAGCTGCTGTGGATCATCGACGTCTACGGGTTCTTCGTGGCCGGCGCGCTCATCACCATGGGCACGCTGGGCAACCGGATCGGCCGCCGGAAGCTGCTGCTGTTCGGTGCCGCCGCCTTCGGCGCGTTCTCCGTCGTCGCTGCGTTCTCACGCACACCGGAGATGCTCATCCTCAGCCAGGCGCTGCTTGGGATCGCGGGCGCGACCTTGGCGCCGTCCACGCTGTCGCTGATCTTTCACATGTTTCAGGACCATCAGCAGCGCTCGACGGCCGCCGGAGTGTGGATCGGTGCGTTCTCCGCCGGCGGCGCGCTTGGGCCGATCCTCTGCGGTGCACTACTCGAGCTGTTCTGGTGGGGTTCGGTCTTCCTGCTCGCGCTGCCAGTGATCGCCATGCTGCTCCTCGGGCCGCGGTGCTGCCCGAGTACCGCGACCCGGACGCCGGTCGGCTGGACCTCTCGAGCGCGGCCATGTCGGTGGCCGCAATCCTCGCCGTCAGCCGACGATGGGGCGAAGCCGGCTCTGCAGGCCGAGCCGGCCGACGGGTAGAAAGGGCTAGTGGGCTCGGCCCGCCGTTTCTGCGCAGTTGCCGTCCTCGTTGTCCTGACGGCGTGTACCGCTGTAGGCGACGCGGACGATCCGCCGCGCCGCGATGACGACCGGGGTCGGGTCGCCCGCAGCGACGCCGCCCTAGCCGCGACGATCCTGGACGGTGAACCCGGCTGCTCGGGCGCGGTCGGAGTCGAAGGCGACGTCGTCTGGACCGGTTCGGTCGGCCTGGCCGACCTTGCGTCGGGTGCACTGCTGTCGGCAGACACCGTTTTCGAGATCGGTCAGGTCTCGAACCAGTTCACTGCGACGCTCGTGCTGTCGCTCGTCCAGGCCGGAGACGTACGGCTCGACGACCCCGTTGCCGCGTATCTGGATGGACTGCCTGGGTGGGCTGCGGACATCACGGTGGACGACCTGGTTCACCACACCAGCGGGCTACCGGATTACGTCGACCTGTTGCGAGAGCGGGGATTCAGGCCTGAGGATGTGACGACGCAGGCGGACGCGCTGAAGGCTGTGGCCGCCGCGAACGAGTTGCAGTTTGAGCCCGGTTTCAAGTTCGAATACTCCGCGTCCAACTACTTGCTGCTCGCCGAGATCGTGCGAGCCGTGACGGGTTCGCCGCTGCCAGCCGTAATGGAGCGCATGATCTTTGAGCCGCTCGACCTGGACATGACAATGGACCCGGCGGCGGAGATCGCCGACAAGGCGGTCTCGTACACAGCGACCCTGGGCGGCGGCCATGACGCCGTCGACTGGGCGTGGCAACAGGTGGGTGACGGCGGGATCAATACGACGCCCGCCGAGCTGGTGCGCTGGGCGGACAACTATCGGACCGGCCGGCTCGGCGGCTCCCGGCTGCAGTACGCCCAACTCGCCGGCGCCGCGCACACGTCGCTCAGCGACTCCGGGCGGGCTTTCGCCGAGCGTTACGGGGCCGGCATCTTCATCGGGAGGGATGGCGGGCTCTTCCATCGCGGCGCGTGGGAAGGATTCGTCACCGCCCTGAAGATAACGCCCGACCGGCGGGTCGCTGCGGCCGTCGCGTGCAACGTCGACAACCGGGTGCCGTCGGCCACCGCGACGATCCTCGCGCTCATCTGGTCGTAGTTGACGCCGAGAAGGACCCAGCTGTGGCGAACGAGGAAGCGCCGAGAAGAGCGACCATGGCGCAAGCACCTGGCCTCGGGTAGGACGCTGGGGAAACGACATGCCCTCCACGGCACAGCGCGGCTGGTAATCCGGGCAGTCCCCCGGCGTGAAGCCGATGAGCAACGCTTGAGCAGCACACCGAGCACGCTCCAACCGAGCTCGGACCCGGGGAGGCGGCGCTCGGCCCCTGAGGCGGGCCTCGTCCCGCGGGGTGGGCCTCGTCCATTCCCCAGCGTTACGAAGCGACACTCCGTTGCCGGCGCATGGCCACAGCGAGGCAGACCTCGAAGGAGCGGTGGTCCGGTGTCACCGAGTCCGGTCAGCGGAGCTCGTCGACGACGTCCAGCAGGCGGTCGACGTCGGAGCGGTCGTTGTAATGCACGAGACCGGCTCGGACCCCGCCGCCGGTTTCGCGAACGCCGAGTAGACCGGCGAGTTCCCACGCGTACATGTGCCCCGCCCAGACGTTCACCTTCGCTCGCGCGCATTGCTCCGCAACAGCGGTCGGGTGGTGCCCGCGTACGCGGAAGTAAACGGTCGCCGTGCGTCTCGTAGGTGAACCAACGAGCTCGACGTGGTCCATTGCGGCCAGCCCGCCGTGCAAGCCGGTGAACAGATGCAGCTCGTACGCGGCCACGGTGGTCATCGACTGGACCAGCCGCTCACGTCTGCTCGCGTGCGGCGTGGGCGGCGCGGTCAGCGCCGCCAGGTGGTCGACAGCGGCCGCCAGCGCTGCATAGTCGGCGAACGGTGGGGTGCCGGTCTCGAACCGCCACGGGACGTCGTCCGGTGAGGGCGCAAGCTTGTCGGGGCGCAACGGCTCCCAGAACGAGGGCTCGGCCACCATGGCGCCGACGTGTGGACCGGACCACTTGTACGCCGACGTGAGCCAGGCGTCGGCGCCGAGCGCCACCATGTCGATCGGCAGGTGCGGCGTTGCGTGCACCCCGTCCACGACGACGACGGCGCCGGCTGCGTGTGCACGCCTGGCGATCGCGGCGACGTCGGGGATCGACCCGGTGAGATTGCTCGCTGCGCTCACCGCCACGAGCTTGGTGCGCTCGCCGATGAGGTCGTCGTAGGCCTCCGGCGGCAGCTTGGTGGACGGCAGCTCGGGATCGGCCCAGCGGACGACTGCGCCGGCACGGGCGGCCCAGATCAACCAGGGGCGCACGTTCGCGTCGTGGTCCAACCGCGAGAGGACCACCTCGTCACCCGGCTCCCAGGTATTGGACAGCGCTTGCGCGAGCCGAAAAAGCAACGTCGTGGCGTTGGGGCCCAGGACTACGCCACGGGCGTCCGTCGCGCCGACTAAGTCGGCAACTGCGGCCCGCGCCGCGGCAACGTATTCGCCGGACCGCCGGCTTGCGGCGAAGACCCCGCCGGTGTTGCCGATGCCGCTGCGGTACGCCGCCGCCGTGGCGTCGATCACTGCCTGGGGAACCTGAGTGCCTGCTGCGCCGTCCAGGTATGCCCAACCGTCGGTTAGCGCCGGGTAGTGCGCTCGCACCACCCCCACCTCGAAGTCCGTCACGTCACTGTCCGGAATGACCACGTTCACCACCCCTGCCGGTACATCACCAGGCCTGCACGCCTGGTGATGTACGGGCAAGCATGGTGTACGTGGTCATTCCGAGCAGGGTGCTTGGGCTCAGATCGGCTCCACGCGGACACCCTGCACGGACACCGCGAGCGTCGCTGAGTTGTTATCCGTCCGCGTCTCATGGATCTGTGAGAACGCATCTGCGGTAACGATCAGCTCGTATCTGCCGAAGCGCCCGCGGATGTCCCAGGTCGCCGTCACCTCGACTTCCTCGCCTGGTGGTATTGGCGGCGTATATATGGCGCGAAGCTCCCGGTCGATATCGGGGCCACGCAGCCTGAACCGGGTCGTCGTCTCCTCCGCCAGACCGTCGCCGCGATTGTGGACGATCGCCGTGACCTCGGCGATGTGTCCGAGCCCGGTGGCCCGCTCGTCGTCCGGTCGGTGACGCGGATCACGCACCGAGACCAAGCCGACGATGAGATCCGGCAACGCCGCTTCAGTCATGGCTTGCGTCCTTCCGCGATGGATCGCGGTGCGCGTCGGGTCGCTGATCGCGACGCGGCTCTGGCTGACCGAGCGAACCGTCGAGACTCACGTTCGTTCCATTGTCGGCAAGCTCGGGCTACGGGTGGGCGAGGACAACCACCACCGGGTGCTGGCGGTGTTGGCGGTGATGGCGTGCCAGCGGGGCACGCGCGGACTGAACCGAGCCGGGCGAGCGCTGGTTGTGTTCCGCGCGAAGCCATCACCAGGCCTGCCCGTACACCACCAGGCCTGCAGGCCTGGTGGTGTACGGGCAGGGATGGTGTACGTGGTCATTCCGGAGCGTGACGCGGGTCGCTCACCGCATGCAGGCGGCTCGTATCACCAGCGGTGGGCGACGTCGATCACGATGCGGCTGCCGGAGCCGGGGCCATCCAGGGTGAAGACCCGGAATGGGAGCCGCGCGCGCACGCCGAGGCCGAGCGTCGTATCGCCCTCGAACGTGCCGGCGAAGGCCACCTGCCGGAACGTGTTCCAGCCTGCGACGTTCACGACCTCGTTGCGGTTCGCTGGGCGGAACGTCGGGTTGTAGTTCGCGTCGTGCGCGGGCGCGTGAACGGTGATCTGCAGCCGCGCCCCGCCGCGAACGGGGATGACCGCCCCGGAACCGTCGCTGCGCACTGCGGACACATACTCGACCCGGTAGCCGTCTGCGTTGCCGCGGAAGTCCAGCACCAGGCGGTCGAAGCAGGCATGCCGGCCGGCTCGTACGTTGACCAGTGGCGCCGTGCTCCAACTGTCATGTGCCTCAGGCAGCGATCCCCATCGAAGACCGCAGTACGGCTCCGACGCAGCGACCGCTGGCGAGATCATTCCGAATGCGACCACGATGACGGCCGCCGCGAGAGCTATGAGCCTTCGCATCTCGTCCTCCCACCCTCCATATGCCGACCTGGCGATATCAAGACGCGGTTCGCGGCGATGCGGTTTACCTGGGCTGCGCCGAGGGCCGACGATTACAGCCATGAGCGCGCAGGACCACGCCGAGCGCTTTCACCCCGAGGACCGGGCTGCATGGCGGAAATGGCTGCAGCAGAACCACGGGTCGTCGGCGGGCGTATGGCTGGTGTCGTGGCGCAAGCACACCGGCATGGAGGGCCCGAGCTACGACGATGCCGTCGAGGAAGCGCTGTGCTTTGGCTGGATCGACAGCCGGGCCAGCAAGCTCGACGACGACCGCACGATGCTGTGGTTCTCGCCGCGCCGGCCGGGAAGTGCGTGGGCGCGACCCAACAAGCAGCGGGTGGAGCGGTTGATCGACGCCGGGTTGATGACGTCCGCCGGCCAGCGGGTCATCGATCGGGCCCGCGCGGACGGCTCGTGGTCCCGGCTCGACGACGTCGAGAATCTCGTCGTCCCGAACGACTTGGCGGAAGCGCTGGCCAGCCGCCCACCGGCCCGGCAGAACTGGGACGGGTTCTCCCGGTCGGTACGCCGGAGCATCCTGGAGTGGATTTTGCAGGCGAAACGCGACACCACGCGCGCGGCGCGCATCGACGAGACCGCCCGACTCGCACAGATTGGCGTGGGCGCCAATCAGGGGCGAACGAAGAGATGATCGCGACAATGCCCACCCCCGGTGGGCCACCGGCATACTGGCCGCTCGACGGTGAGCCGGACGAAACGCAAAGGGGCGATGAATGACGAACATCGACGACCTGATGTCGCAGATCCCGATGGGCCAACTCGCACAGCGGTTGGGGGTGGACGAGCGAACCGCGGCGCAGGCGACCCGGCAGGCGCTACCGGCGCTACTCGGCGGAATGCAAGCGAACGCCCAGGACCCCGCGGGCGCTGACTCGTTGGGCCGTGCGCTCGGTCAGCACGACGACGACCTGCTCGAGGGTGGAGTGGACTTCG
Organism: Jiangellaceae bacterium; assembly: GCA_014534205.1. Lineage (GTDB taxonomy): Bacteria > Actinomycetota > Actinomycetes > Jiangellales > Jiangellaceae > JACVRX01. The sequence goes on along the minus strand of JACVRX010000072.1, from coordinate 3,603 downwards.
ACCAGGTCGATACCGCCGACGGCGACAAGATCGTCCGCAACGTCTTCGGCGGCAACCGCGACCAGGTCGTGAGCCGGCTCGGCGGTGCCACCGGTACCGGTGGGGACCTGATGCGCAAGCTGCTGCCGATGCTGGCCCCACTCGTCATGTCCTACCTGGCGAAGCGGTTCAGCCGGCAGGCTGGCGGTGCCCAAGGTGCTGCGGCCGGCGCTGGTGGTCTCGGCGACCTGCTCGGTGGACTGCTGGGCGGCGGCGGAGGCCGCGGTCAGGCCGGCGGGCTGGAAGATTTGCTCGGCGGGCTGCTCGGGGGTGGCCGCCGCTGAGGCACCGACCAATTCACCAATTCTCTCTTGGCGATCGGGTGGTTCCGACCGCCGATCGTCAATGGCGGGATTCGCCACCAAACACACCGACGGGCGCGCCAACAAAAATCGCGCTATCGAGGACGTCGATCGATCCACACTCGACGCCCTATCCGTCGGGCTAGACAACTCGGTTGACGCCGGCACCGGTAGCGTGCCGCGCGATGAAGGTACTCGTGGTCCGGGAGTCGGCCGAGTACGAGCGGCGGGTCGCGATCGTCCCGGAGCTCGTCGGCCGGCTCATCGACGCCGGGTTGGAGGTCCTCGTCGAGTCCGGCGCCGGTACCGGTGCCTTTCATGGCGATAATGCCTATGCCGCTGCCGGTGCGACTACGGTCTCCGACCGGGACGCATCACTCGCCGTCGCCGACGTCATCGTGTCGGTCCACCCGCTGCCGCCGACGGGAGTCCGGTATCTACGCCGTGGGGCGATCACGATCTCGTTCTTGCCTACGTCCCAGGACCTCTCCTTGGTACGGTTCATGCGGGACGCCGGCATCACGGCGTTCTCGCTGGAGCTGGTGCCGCGGATATCACGCGCCCAGTCCATGGACGCCCTGTCCTCGCAGGCTCTTGTCACCGGCTACTGGGCCACGCTGGTCGCCGCAGAACGGCTGCCCCGGTTCTTCCCGCTGTTCATGACAGCAGCGGGTACCGTGCCGCCGGCCCGCGTTCTGGTGCTCGGCGCGGGCGTCGCGGGGTTGCAGGCGATTGCGACGGCACGACGGTTGGGCGCCCAGGTGGAGGCGTACGACGTGCGGGCAGCCGCGGCCGAGGAAATCCGCAGCCTGGGAGCTCGGTTCGTCGAACTCGACCTGCCGACCCTGGAGGGCGAAGGGGGATACGCGCGGGAGATGACGGAGGAGCGATCCAGGCTGCAACGCCAGCTGCTCGCCCCGCACGTGGCCGCCGCCGACGTGCTCATCACCACAGCGGCAGTGCCTGGCCGGCCGGCGCCGCTGCTAGTGGAGCGGTTCGCGATCGAGGCGATGAAGCCGGGCAGCGTGGTCGTCGACCTCGCTGCCGAGTCCGGTGGCAACGTCGACGGCTCCCGCCCTGGCGAGGAGGTCAGAGTGGGCCAGACGCTGGTGTGGGGCGCACGTAACGTCGCCAGTCAGATGCCGGTGCACGCGAGCCGCCTCTATGCGGCGAACGTCGTCGAACTCCTGCTGCTGATGACGCGGGACGGCAAGGTGGAGCCCGAATTCGACGACGAGATCGTCGCCGGTGCCTGCGTCACGCATGCCGGTGTCGTCCGGCACGGCTACACCCGGGATCTGCTCGGAGAGGTCGGCTGATGACCGCGTCGGTGGCGCTGCTCACCGTGTTCGTACTCGCGGTGTTCGTCGGCTTCGAGGTCATCTCGAAGGTGTCGTCGACGTTGCACACGCCGCTGATGTCGGGCGCGAACGCCATCCACGGCATCATCCTTATCGGCGCGATCATCGTCGCCGGACGTGCTGAGTCGACCGGCGTGCTCGTCGCCGCGCTGCTTGCCGTGGTACTGGCGACGCTGAACCTGGTCGGCGGGTTCGTGGTCACCGACCGGATGCTGGAGATGTTCCGGGGACGTGGCCCAGGGGCTGGCCGGTGATCCCTGCGTGGGCGCAGGCCGCGTACCTGGTCGCGGCGATCTGCTTCATCCTGGCGCTGAAAGGACTCTCGTCGCCGCGCACCGCGCGTGGCGGCAACTTGCTGGGCGTCGCCGGTGCGCTGCTGGCCGTCGTCGTGACGTTCCTGGTGGCGGACGTCGCCAACCTGGGCTGGATCATCGCTGCGGTGGTCGTGGGTGCGGTACCGGGCGTCGTGATCGCCCGCCGGGTGGTGATGACGGCCATGCCGCAGCTCGTCGCGCTGTTCAACGGGGTCGGTGGCGCGGCGGCTGCGCTCGTCGGGCTGCTCGAGGTGGCGGGCACCAACGTCCGGGGCGACCTGGCCGCAATCGCATTCACCATCCTGGTGGGCGCTGTCTCGTTCTCCGGGTCGGCTGTGACGTTCGCCAAGCTGCAAGAGATCATCACGACGCGGCCGGTACTGTTCCCCGGCGGTCAGTACGCCGCCGCGGTGGTGCTGACGGCGGGGGTCGTGCTCGCGGGTGCGGTCGTGTTCAGCGGCAGTTCGGCTCTCGCCGCCACGCTGGCCGGTGTTGGTCTCGTGTTCGGCGTGCTCCTGGTACTGCCGGTCGGCGGAGCGGACGTCCCCGTCGTGATCTCTCTGCTGAACGCGTTCACTGGGCTGGCCGTGGCGGCCGGCGGCTACGTCCTGGACAACACACTGCTGTTGGTTGCGGGAACCCTGGTCGGCGCCAGCGGCACGATCCTCACCCGCTTGATGGCGCAGGCGATGGGGCGCTCGGTCCCCGCCATCCTGTTCGGCGCCTTCCGCGCCGGGTCGACGGCTGGTGCCGCCGGCGCGGCCGGTACTCGTCCGGTCCGATCCGCCGGTCCGGAGGACGTCGCCATTCTGCTGGGCTACGCCCACAAGGTCGTCATCGTGCCGGGGTATGGCCTGGCAGTGGCTCAGGCTCAGCACACCGTGCACGAGTTGGCCGAGGTGTTGCAGGAGCGCGGGGTTGCTGTCTCGTACGCAATCCACCCTGTCGCCGGCCGGATGCCTGGGCACATGAACGTCCTGCTCGCCGAGGCGAACGTGCCCTACGAGCAGCTGCACGAGATGGAGGTCGCGAACCCGGAGCTGCGGGCAGCTGATGTCGCACTCGTCGTCGGTGCGAACGACGTGGTCAACCCGGCGGCGCGGACCTCGCCCGGCTCCCCCATCTACGGCATGCCGATCCTCGACGTGGACCAAGCCAAGGCCGTGGTCTTCCTCAAACGCTCGATGCGTCCGGGCTTCGCCGGCATCGAGAACGAGCTGCTCCACGACCCGCGCACGACCCTGCTGTTCGGCGACGCAAAGGAGTCGCTCATGAAGCTCATCGCCGCAGTGAAGAACCTCTGATCAGACGCAGCGCCTCCGGCCGGTTTTCGGCCCGAAGGTTGTTCAACGGCCGGCAGCGTACGAAGCCGGCGTGTGCTTCCGCTGCAGCCGGGTCGGCGATCGGGTCCAGCGGTCCGCCATGGACGCGTATGCAGCGCGTCCCCTTGTGCGGATCGCCGTTACACCTGTGGATCTCTCAGCGGCCGCGGGAGTACGAACCCGCTTGTACGGGTGATCGATGGCCCGTACCCGCGTGCCGGGAACTGCCTCCTGCGCCACGAAAAATGGCCGATCGGCCCAGTCG
>JACVRX010000073.1 GCA_014534205.1 Jiangellaceae bacterium | reverse complement strand
TGGCCGGCCCGCGGCGGCCGCGCCGCTGCGGGAGCTGGGCGCTGATCCCGCAACCGGCAAGCCGCTCGTGGTCAAGGACGGCCGCTACGGTCCGTACGTGACCGACGGCGAGGTCAACGTCACCGTGCCGCGCGCCGTGGCCGTGGACCAGCTGACTCTCGATCGGGCCGCCGAGCTGATCGCCGAGAAGCGCGCCAAGGGCTCCACGCCGCGCCGCCGCTCGCGCCGCTGACTCCCGTCTCACCTTCTGGAATGACCACGTTCACCATGCCTGCCCGTACATCACCAGGCTTGCAGGCCTGGTGATGTATCCACAGGGGTGGTGTACGTGGTCATTCCAGCAGGGCGATGAACAGCCGGCGCGGCCGGAGTGAGCGGGACGGTCTGAGCGGCTCACTACGCTGGCTGGGTGCCAGGCACGTTCATCGCGTTCGAGGGCGGCGAGGGCGCCGGCAAGTCGAGCCGGTGCCGCGCGCTGGCGCGCAGGCTGCGCGCCACCGGCCACGAGGTGATACTCACTCACGAGCCGGGCGACACCGCGGTCGGGCGGCGAATCCGCGCGATGCTGCTCGACGCCGGCGCCGCCGAACCGAGCGCACGTGGCGAGGCGCTGCTCTACGCCGCGGACCGAGCCGAGCACGTCGCGGCGGTGGTCCGCCCGGCGCTCGACCGGGGAGCCGTCGTGGTCACCGATCGTTACGTGGACTCCTCGATCGCCTACCAGGGCGTCGGCCGTGGGCTCGGCGCGGAGGCGGTCGCCGAACTTTCCCGGTTCGCGACCGGTGGACTGCTGCCGGACCTGACCGTCGTGCTCGACGTGCCCCCCGGCGTCGGCCGCGGGCGGCTGACTGGTCCGGCGGACCGGCTGGAGGCCGAGCCGGCCGAGTTCCACGCCCGCGTGCGCCAGGCCTTTCTGGACCAAGCAGCGCGAGCGCCTGACCGCTACGTCGTCGTCGACGCGACACTGCCGATCGAGCACGTCGACGCGGCGATCATCGATGCCGTCAAGGAGCTGGGTTTGTCGTGACGGTCTGGGACGCGGTCATCGGGCAGACCATGGTGCCTGAGCTGCAGCGCGCGGTCCGTGACGCACAACTCCTGCTGGATGGCCGCGACAAAGGCGGCGCTGCCATGACGCACGCGTGGCTGTTCACCGGCCCACCGGGATCCGGGCGCTCCGTCGCTGCCCGCGCGTTCGCCGCCGCGCTGCAGTGCCCGGCTGGCGGCTGCGGCGCCTGCGCCGACTGTCGCGAGGTGCGAAACCACACCCACCCCGATGTCGCCGAGCTTGTCACGGACGGGTTGTGGATCAAGATCAAGCAGATCCGGGAGCTCGTGCCGAAGGCGGCGATGCGGCCGTCCCGTGGCCGCTGGCAGGTCGTCGTCGTGGAAGACGCCGACCGGCTCGGCGACGACGCCGCCGACGCAATGCTGCTGGCGCTGGAGGAGCCGCCGCCGCGGACCGTCTGGATGCTCTGCGCCCCGACGTCGGAGGACATCGTCCCGACTATCCGCTCCCGGTGCCGGGTGGTCACGCTGCGGACGCCACCCGGCGAGGCCGTGGCGGATCACCTGGTCCACACCGGCGGGGTCGAACCGGAGCTCGCCGCTTTCGCCGCCCGGGCCGCACAAGGACACATCGGCCGAGCCCGGGCGCTCGCCACCGACGAGGAGGCCCGGGCCAGGCACCGGGAGGTCTTGCGGCTGCCGTTCATGCTGGCCGATCTACGAAGCTGCCTCGATGCGGCCGCGGCGCTGGTCGACACCGCCAAGTCCGACGCCGACCGGCGCTGCGACGAGCTTGACGCGCGGGAAGCCGCGGAGTTGGTGCAGGCGCTCGGCGGGGGCGGCAACGGCCGACGCTCGCGCGGGCTGGACGCCGCCCTCAAGGAGTTGGAGCGCGAGCAACGGCTCCGCCGTACCCGCGTGCAGCGAGACTCCATCGACCGGGCACTGGTGGACGTCCTGACGTTGTACCGGGACGTGCTGACGATGCAACTCGGCGCCGACGTCGAGCTCGTGAACGAACCGACCCGACCGTCGATCGAGCGACTGGTGGGAGCCACGTCCGCCGAGTCCACGCTGCGCCGGATGGAGGCAATCGTGGCGGCACGCGAAGCCCTCGAAGCCAACGCTGCGCCCCTACTCGTGCTGGAGGCGATGACGTTGGCGTTGCGCGAGGGCTAGGCCACCGGTGCCACCGACTCGATGCCGCCGAGGCTGAACCAGCGGTCCGCCCGCCGCAGATGGCACCAAGCCTCGATCATCCCGCCATGCAGCGTGATCTCGCTGATGACGCGGGACGTCCGGTTGCCGTTCTGGTCGACATAGTCGATGTGCACCGCCTGCTTCTCGTCGATCGCGTGGCTCAGCACGCGCAGCCCGGCTAGCGGCGGGCCGCTGCCCGCCGCGATCAACCGCTCGAGAGTGAGGGAATCGACCTGCGCCGATGTGGTCTCGTCTCCTGCCTCGAGCAGCGTCGTGGCGAGCGTCAGGTACTGCGCTGCCGACGACGGCAGATCCGGCCGGCTGCTTCGCGGGTGCGGATGCCGTCCGGCCACGGGCATGCCCGCGCCGGTCTGCGGCTGCCCCGCGCGTTGCTTCGGCTGGCGTTCGATCACTACAGCGCCGCTGGCGTTGAGCTGGACCGGCGCATAGCCGGCCGATCGCAGCACCTCGATCGTGTGGACAACCGGCTTACCGCTGGCCAGCACCGTCGGGGCCAATGTCCGCAGGCCGAGCCGACGAAGCGCGCGGTGTGCAGCGATCTCCGCCAGCAGTGGCTCGTCCGCGGAGACGACACAGCAGGTGACTGGCTGCACCCCGACAGTGCCGTGCCGACGGGCGACATCGCGGACCAGGTACTCGAGCGGCTGCGGAAGTGGCTGGCTGGACACCGCGGCCAGCGCGGCGAGGAGGTCGTCGGCGGCGCCGCCGGCGTCGAAATAGCGTCGCACGCTGGCTGCGCTGAAGCGCCACACATGTGCGCTGGAGCGCGCCTCGCGATCTGCCGCGGAGTCGAGCAGGTCGGCGAGCGCCGCGTCGGGCGTCCCGGAGGCCATCGCGGTCAGGTCAGCCTGGAACGTCGCCTGCGCGGTTGCAGCCGGCAGCAGAGCCGTCGCTTGCGCTACCACCGCAGCGGGTTCGTCGGCGGCCAGCGCACGGCCGAGTGCCGTGACGGCCCCGTGCGCGACCAGGCCGAGCGCGCTGGTCTCCCACCAGCAGTCGGCCGCCTGCGACTCGACCTCGAACCGCGGGAATGCCAATGGGCGGTCCCACCGGACGTCCTCGAGCAGCGCTGGCACCGACGACACGCCGGTCCCCGCGGGCAGTCGGACCGCTCTGCTGAGCATGGCCTGCCGCAGCTCACGTACCTCCGGGTAGGGCCAGGTACGGCCGAGTACCGACAGTGGCTTGTCGTCGCGGGGATTCGAGCGGTTGGTCACGGGACCGTCGGTGCTCCACCATGCGCGGACGAGCCCGGCCAGGCGTTCGCCGGGCGGCAAATACCGCCATTCGTCGTAGCGACCGGTGGGCAAGATGGCGGCGCCCGCGATGGTGATCAGGCCGGCCGCGCGAGCTACCTCTAGAGCCAGCGCGACGTCCTGTTCGTGCGCCGCGGCGGCCTTGGCGAGCCGGCGGATCTCGCGTACTCCGACGCCACCGGTGCGCAGCTCCGTGGCCGGGGCGGTCGCCAGCGCGTCGATGACCGAGATGACATGCCCGAGGGCGGCGGCCACCGCGGCGGCGCTCTCGCGTTCGACGGCGTCGCCGTCGACTGCGGTAGTCGGCAGCGCCGGGCGCTCGGTGAGAATCCGGGGGCACCAGTGCGGGCCGCGCAGCGCCAGTGCCACGTCGCGCGGCATCTGAAGCATCTGCCAGTCCAGCGGCAGCAGGAGCGCGTGCCCGACGGCCCAAGCCACACCGGACATGTCCCGCCGGAACCGTCCACTCCACAACAGCGAGGACGCGTCCTGCGGATCCAGCACGACCGTCGGTGCCTCCCACGCCGCGGCGTCGAGCAGCTTCGCCGTGGCCGGGGGTGCTTGGACGGCGAGAGCGACGATCCGCTCGGCGGTGAGGTGTTCGGCGATGGCCTGACGTGCGTGCTGCGGACTGCGCATCCGGGCGGCCAGCTGGAGCGTCTGGAGCACGAACTCGAGGATGTCCGGCTGCTGGTTGCCCAGCAGCTGCTTGAGGCCCAGACCGAGGTTCAGCGGCTGCGGAAAGGCCCCAGGCAGAGATCCTGCGGGCCGCAGCGTCCGGTCCGCTCCGTCGCCGGCCTCCCAGATCAACCCGCGCCGGCGCAGCTCGCCGAGGGCTGCTCGCACCGGCTCGGATTCGGCGAACCATTCGAGTAGTCGGGCCTTCGGCAGTGCGCCGAGCCCGGCGAACATCTCGGCGAGCTGCAAGGCGACCGCGTCGATGCCCGCAAGCGCCAGCTCGATGGAACGTGGTGTCGTGAGACGCTGGGCCAGCTCCTCCATGGTCGCGGGCGCCGGGTGGCTCGCGACGTCCGGGCGCAGCTGCAGCAGCATGGCGAGCTCGTCCGCCGTAAGAGACCGCAGCCACCCGGTGTAGGTCACGGCTCAATCTTGCCCGCCGGTCGCATCGACGAGTTCCATCAGCAGGTCGTCAGGATCGTTTGCTGAGGAGCACCCCGCGATGTGGGCCCAGGTTTCACGACGATCTTCACGACTGGGCCCGCGCCGCCACTCAGGCAACCAAGATCGCCGTGCCGGCGGCTGTGGACGGATCACGAACGCCGCATCGTAAGGTGGCGCCGTGGGCATGGTCATGGCCGTCACGTTCAACCGGTACGGGCGGCTGTATTACCTCGACCCTGGCGCGTACTCACCTCGGGTAGGGGACAAGGTGCTGGTGCCCACGCCGGACGGCCCTGAGGTCGCCGAATGCGTATGGGCCCCGCAGTGGGTCAGCGAGGACATCGGCGGGCTGCCCGTGTGCACAGGTATCGCGGAGCCCGAGCATGTGGAGCGCGACGAGCGGAACCGCCGGCGCCGGGCCGACGCGCGGGTCGTTGCCCGCCGGCTGATCCGCGAGCACGGCCTGCCGATGAAGGTCGTCGGGGTCGATTTCGTCGACACCAGACCGGACGTCGACCAGCTGATCACGATCTATTTCAGCGCGCCACACCGGGTCGACTTCCGGGAACTGGTGCGCGACCTGGCGCACACGTTGCGTGCGCGGATCGACTTGCGCCAGCTGGGCCCGCGGGACGAAGCGCGGGTCCAGACCGGCATTGGACCGTGCGGCCGCGACACCTGCTGCTCGACGTTTCTCGTCGACTTCGAGCCGGTCACCATCCGGATGGCCAAGGACCAGGACCTGCCGGTCAACCCGCTGAAGATCTCGGGGGCATGCGGGCGGCTGATGTGCTGCCTGAAGTACGAGCATCCCTTGTACCAGGACTTCAAGGTAAGTGTGCCTGCGCTCGGCTGCGGCGTGACCACCGATGACGGAATCGAAGGCACGGTGGTCGGATACAACGTCCCGGCCGAGACGGTGTACGTCCGCGACCGCGAGACCGGTCGCCGCGTCGCTTGCCCCAAGGCCAGCGTGTGCGGCTCGCGTCAGGCCTACGAAGGGGCGGTTGCCGCGGGCATGCGAGCGACACCCGATGCGGCGCTCGACGTGGAGGATGGGTGACGCATCGCGCACTCGGTGCGCTGTTCGCAGTAGCGACGCTCGTCACGGCGTGCACGTCCGACGAATCCGATCCGGCGGCGAGTTCGACGCGCACCGCGTCGCCGCCCGCGTCGGCAGACTCGCCGACGACCGCCGGGCCACTCGCCCGGTTCCACGAACAGCGTTTGGACTGGGAACCCTGTAACGAGGAGTTCGAGTGCGCGACGGTGCAGGTTCCACTCGACTACGCGGCACCGGACGGCGAGGTCATCGAGCTCGCCTTGTTGCGGGCACCCGCGACCGGTGACGACCCGATCGGCTCACTGCTGGTGAACCCGGGCGGCCCGGGCGGCTCCGGCGTCGACTACGCGCAAGCGGACATCGTCGGCGACGACGTCCGCGAACGCTTTCACGTCGTCGGCTTCGATCCACGCGGTGTCGGCCGGTCCAGCCCAATCGACTGCATGGACGACAGAGAGCTGGACGAGTTCGTCGCGACCGACGGATCCCCGGACGATTCGTCCGAGGTGCGTAGTCTGCAACAGCAGGCAGCAGTCATGGCTCAGGGCTGTTCGGAGCGGTCCGGCAAGCTGCTGCCTTACGTCGGCACCGTCGACGTGGCCCGCGACCTCGATGTGCTGCGCGCCGTGCTCGGCGACGCCGTTCTCTATTACTTCGGCTCGTCGTACGGCACCTACATCGGCGCCCTCTACGCCGAGCAGTTCCCGGACCGGGTCGGGCGGATGGTCCTCGACGGCGCGCTCGATCCGACGCTCAGCGGCGACGAGTTCGCGCGCGGTCAGGCTGAAGGGTTCGAGCACGCCCTTGGCGCGTACGTCCAGTTCTGCCTGGAGCAGGGCGATTGCCCGCTGGGCACGTCGGAGCAGGAGGTGCGATCGACCCTCACCAACTTGCTCCGCCTGATCGACGCGGACCCACTGCCCACCGGCGATGCCGCGCGGCCGCTCACTCAGTCGCTTGCCATCTTGGGAGTCGCGTTGCCGCTGTACCTGCCCGGTGCGCAGAGCTACCCAGTGCTGAGCGTCGCCCTGGAACAGGCGCTGGCCGGCGACGGCGCTGCCTTGTTGCGGCTTGCCGACATCTACCTGTTCCGCAACCCGGACGGCACGTACGACGGCAACCACAACGAGGTCATCAATGCCGTGAACTGCCTGGACCGGCCGTCGGGCGAGAGTGTCGCCGAGATCCAGGCAGAGGTTTCGGCCTATGAGGCAATTTCTCCGATCTTCGGTCCATACCTGGTATGGAGCGGCCTCGTGTGTGCCGAATGGCCCGTCCCACCGCTCACACCGCCAACGGTCGACGCCGCCGGCGCCGCACCCATCGTGGTCGTCGGCACGACCGGTGATCCGGCGACACCATACGAATGGGCGCAGGCATTGACCTCCCAACTCGAGTCCGGTGTGTTGCTGACATACGAAGGCACCGTGCACACCGCCTACAACACCGGCAGCAGGTGCGTCGACGAGCAGGTCGATTCGTACCTCCTCGAGGGCACCGTGCCGGCCGACGGCTCCGTATGCGAACGATGATCGCCGCCGTCATGGCACCCTGGCGGCAGGAACGAGGCGACCGTGAGAATCGCCATCATCGGCACCGGAAAGATGGGGCGTGGGTTCGCCCAGGCTCTCGCTCGAAGACACGAGGTCGTGATTGGTTCGCGCGACCCACACCGGGCCGTCGCGACCGCATCGAAGACGGGCGCCACCGGCGGCCGGACGTATGCGGAGGCCGCGGCGAACGCCGCCGTCGTCATCCTCACCGTGCCGTGGCAAGCGATGGAGGACACGCTGCGTCAGCTCGGCGACCTGCCGGGAGCCGTCGTCATCGACGTCTCCTTCCCGTACACGAAGCGTGAACGGGAGGCGCTGCAAGGAACCTCGACGGCCGAGATGATCCAGCAGCGACTCCCCCACGCCAGAGTGTTCAAGGGTTGGAACCACGTCCACGCGAGACATCTGACCGACCCAGCGGTTGACGGCATCGCCTCGTCGGTGTTGATCAGCGGCAACGACCCGGCAGGGAAGGACATCGTGTTCGCAATTGCACGGGACATGGGCTTCCACCCCGTGGACGCGGGTCCACTGAAAGCAACCCGCGACCTGGAAAAGCTGGTCGGCGTGATGCTGTTCGTGCGGCTTGGCCCATTCCGGGTCTTGTCATCGTCCTGATCGCGGCGGCGGCGGGTGCGACCTGAGAGCGTCGACCGTGGTGGGTGGACCGAGCTGGCCCCGCAGGGGATTACGTTGGAATCCCTGAACACGTGAGCGATGGTGGGTGAACCCGGTGCGCAAGCTCTGGCCGACGGGCGTGGCGTTGCTGGTGTTCCTCGCCGGCTGTGCGGGCGGTGTTGAACCCGGCGCCGGCGACACACCGGAACCAGAGCCCACGGCAACTGCACACCCGGTCCTCATCGCACCGACGGGCGAGGTGCCGTTTGAACGACCGGTGACGCTGCGCGTAGAGCACGGGACACTCGAGTCAGTCACGGTACGGACCGAGGACGACAAGGCGCTCGACGGCACCATCGCGCCCGACGGCGCAAGCTGGACGAGCGCGAAGGCGCCGCTGCCCGGTGCCGCGTACGTGGTGCAGGTAGGCGCCGTCGACGAGGTCGGCGATCAGCTGCCGCTCAGCGGTTCTTTCACCGTGGCGGCCGTGCCAGACGCCAAACGGCTCACCCTCACCGTGCAACCCGGAGGCGGGGACGTCGTCGGCGTCGGCGCACCGATCGTCGTGCGCTTCGACCAGCGGGTCACCGAGCCGGCGGCCGTCGAACAGGCGATGCACGTCGCGTCGGCCCCGCAGGTGGTCGGCAGTTGGCACTGGCTCAACTCGACCGAAGTGCACTTCCGGCCGAAGGAGTTCTGGCCGGCTGGAGCCCGGGTGGCCGTCGCTCTCGATCTCAACGGGGTCAGAGCAGCGGACGGCTTGTGGGGTGGCCGCGCCTACAACTGGGAGTTCACCGTCGGCCAGGCGCATGTTGCAGCGGTCGACGCCGCGGCTCACGCGGTGACCGTTCGAGTCGACGGCCGGCGGGTCGCGACGTGGGACGCGAGTCTCGGCCGGCCGGAGTTCGCGACCCGCAATGGCACCTACATCGTGCTGGCAAAGGAACGGACGAAGCGCATGACGTCGTGCGGCGCCGACATCACCTGCGACAAATCCAGCCCGGAGTACTACGACCTCGAGGTTGACTTCAGCGTGCGGCTCACCTGGAGTGGCACGTTTGTGCACTCCGCGCCGTGGTCGGAGGGAGCGCAGGGCAGCGCCAACGTCTCGCACGGATGCATCAACCTGAGCGCGGCAAATGGGAAGACGTTCTTCGAACTAGCCCGCTACGGCGACGTCGTCACCGTGACGAACTCCACTCGCGGCGCCGGCGATCTCGTCGCCCGCGGTGACCCCGGGATGGTCGACTGGAACACGCCGTGGCCGGAATTCGTCGCCGGCTCCGCTCTCGGCCGCCCGATGACAACCGACGCGTTGGCCGGTTGAGCGGCTGGCTCAGCGGTTCGAGCCGCGCTGCGCGCCCCCACGCCTATACTCGACCGGGCGTGTGCCGGTCGCCCGGCAGTCGCCGCCTTAGCTCAGTCGGTCAGAGCGACGCACTCGTAATGCGTAGGTCCGGGGTTCGATTCCCCGAGGCGGCTCCACGACGTCCCTCGCGGCGCAGGCGGTCGAGTGCGATCGCTCAGGTGCGTTGACCACTCGACCATTCCGCTCCATGGCCGTCGGCCTCGGGAGAGCGGATCCGTGCACCGAGCGCTTTAGTCGAAATAGAGCATCGCGGCGCTGATGACACCTGCGGCGAAAAGGCCCAGGCACAGATTCACAAGGATCAACGCGCGGATGATGCGGCGGTCCACATCCGAGGTTGCTCCGCGCTGCGGCACACCCCGGGCTGCCCCCAGAACAATACCTGTCTGCGCCGGTC
>JACVRX010000058.1 GCA_014534205.1 Jiangellaceae bacterium | reverse complement strand
GGCTGCCGGGCCTCGATCAGCCCTTCGCTGAGGAGGGTGTCCAGGTGCCGGCGGATGGCTGCCGGCGTGAGTTGCAGGCGGCTGGCCAGCGCGGCCGCCGTGGATGGCCCGTTCTCCAGGATCGCGCGCGCGACGCGGGCACGGGTTCGGGCATGCCGCTCGGCGGCCGGCCCACGGCCGGCGTCCGGCAACACCTCCCGATGCGCGGTTTTCACAACACTATCGTGCTCTATTTCGACGCCCGCGTCCACCTGACGTGCCGGGCCCAGCCGAGTGCCACCCTGGAGCCCTCGCCCGCTCACTACGCCAGACGCGAACACGCCTGCCAGCCGCTCATGTCGCCGCTCATGTCCCGCTCATGTCGCCGCTCATGTCGCCGCTCATGTCGCCGCTCATGGTCGCCGCTCATGGTCGCCGCTCATGGTCGCCGCTCATGGTCGCCATGGCGAGCAGCCGGCGAGTCCGACGAGATTGCCCGGAGTGACCGTTGTGAGCACTTCGTCGAGCTGGTGCCCTGACGTCTCTAGGATGACGGCGTGACGGTCGCCGGGACCCGGGCGCCCGGCGCGCCGAGACTGTGGCAACCGCCGGCCGAGCGGACGCTGCGCCGGCTCGCGGTGGCGTCGCTGCTCTCGCAGATCGGCATCGTGGTGTCCGGTGGCGCCGTGCGGTTGACCGGTTCCGGGTTGGGGTGCCCGCAGGTGCCACGCTGCACCGACGATTCACTGGTTCCGACGCCAGAAATGGGAATCCACGGACTGATCGAGTTCGGGAACCGGCTGCTGACGTTCGTGCTGGTCGCCATCGCGGCGGCGACCGTGCTCGCGGTGCTCCGGACACTCCGGTCCGATCGGCCCCGCCGCGATCTACTGGTCCCAGCCATGGTCCTGCTGGCCGGTGTGCCGGTGCAGGCCATGATCGGAATGGTCACCGTCTGGTCGTCACTGAACCCCTGGGTGGTGATGCTGCACTTCATGTGCTCGGTGGCGTTGATCGCAGTGGCGACCATCCTGGTCCGCCGGGCGCAACGGGCCGCCGGTGCCAGCCCGCGCGAGATCGGCTCGCCGTGGCTGCGCCGGCTCGCTACCACGGTACTCGTGGCGGCGTTCGGCACCATCTACCTGGGCACCGTAGTAACGGGGAGCGGACCGCACGCGGGCGACCCGAGCTCGCCACGCACCGGACTGGACCTCGAGAGTGTGGCGCAGCTGCACGCCGACGCAGTGGCGTTGCTCTTCGGGCTCTCCGTCGGGCTGTACTTCGCGGCCCGAGCCGTCGGGTCGCCGGGGCGGGCGGCACAGGCGGCGTTGGTGCTCGTTGGAGTCGAGGCCGGTCAGGCCGTCGTCGGGATCGTGCAATATGCCCTCGACCTTCCAGTGCTCCTTGTCGGCCTGCACATGTTGGGCGCCGCGGTGCTGGTCGCGGCCGCCGTCGACGCGTGGCTCGCCGCCCGCTGGATGTCAGCGCTGACCAGACCGCACTGGTCAGGTCGATCCCGTCATCCGGTCCCACAGCCGGGCGCCAGTCCGTAGGCGTTGCCCGGTGCCGACGTCGGCAGCATCTCGCAGCGTCACCCGCGCCAGGGCGGCCACGGTTGCCACCTGATCGGGGCGCAGCATGGCATCGGCCCACGTACCGTCCGATGCGACGACGATCAGCCGGGCACCGGAGTTGCCGACCGGCGTCGCGTAGCCGTCGACGGGCTGGCCGCGGCCGGTGCCGTGCGCATGCGCGAAGCGACGCAGGCGCGCGGCGACTGCAACGGCCGCCGGCGACACAGCTCCGTCCACATCCCTGCGTAACGGTCCGGCCAGCGTGCCGGCCAGGATCGCGGCCGCGAGACCGGCCAGCGGCAGCGCCAGCACGGCAACTGCGGCGACCAAGCCCAGCGCAGCAGCGGTACCGACCACCAGTCCCCAGGGCGGGCCGGGGGCGCGCACCCCCGCGGGCAGCGCGAGATCATCGTCCAGGTCGGGCACCGCTCGCCAGATGATCGCATCAGCTGCAGCGAACACCCAACCGATCAGCACCAACGTCGCGATTGCCAGCACTGGACCACCGGCAAGCGCCCACGCCGCCGCACCGGCCACAACCAGGATGCCAGTGAGGCCGAGGAGTCGGTCAGGCAGTGGGCTCCGGTTCACCGGTTAGCCGAGGAGAAGGACGTCTGCTGCCACGGCGGCGAAGACCACGCTGAGGTACGTGATCGACCCGTGGAACAGCCGCATGGCCGAGAGTGCGGCGCCGGTGGGATCGCCCGCCCGCCGGTACAGCCGGTGGACTTCGGCCAGGAACCACGCCCCGGCCAGCACCGCGACTGCACCGTAGAGCCAGCCCAGCCGCGCGACGAACCACAGCACCACCGTGGTGGCCACCATCGCCCAGGAGTAGCCCAGGATCTGCCGGGCGACCGTGCGAGCAGATGCGACGACCGGCAACATCGGCACGCCGGCGCGCTGGTAGTCGTCGCGGAACCGCATCGCGAGCGGCCAGTAGTGCGGTGGAGTCCAGAAGAACACCACCAGAAACAGCAGCACCGGTTGCCAAGCCAGCTCGCCCGTGACCGCCGCCCAGCCGATCAGCGTCGGCAGGCAGCCGGCCACACCACCCCACACGATGTTCTGCGAGGTGCGGCGCTTCAGCAGCACCGTGTAGACCACGACGTAGAAGGCATTCGCCGCGAGCGTCAGCGCTGCGGCCAGTGGGTTGACGAACGCAAGCATGAGCCCGAGCGCCGCCAGGAGCAGAAGACCGGCGAACAGTGCGCCGGCCAGCGGCGAGATCAGCGCGGTGGCTATCGGTCGGCGGCGAGTGCGGCGCATGATCACGTCGATGTCGCGTTCCAGCACCTGGTTGAGCGCGTGCGCGCTACCGGCGGCGAACGTCCCGGCGACCAAGGTGACCAGCGTGACGTCCAACGGCGGAATGCCCCGCTGGGCCAGGATCATCGCGGGCACCGTGGTCACGAGCAGCAGCTCGACCACTCGCAGCTTCATCAACGCGAGGTACCCGCGCACCAACGACCGCCACGGCACAGACCCAGGTCGAGCCGGCGTCGGCGGGTGGATGTCGACGGCCGTCACGCCCTGCCTCTCTCCGCCACGCAGTGGCCGGGCCGCTGGCGGACCGGGCCTCTCGATCGGCGCGAGTCTATAGCCGCGGATCGACAGCGACGGTAGGAGTCGCCGCAACACCGCTGGGTAGGCTCGGGTTGGGCCGTGATCAGACCGGTCTCTGACCGTTGCGCAGAGGAGCCGATCTCGGTGACCGATATACATCCACGCTCGACCCCACGCTCGACCCAACGCTCGACGCCATGGTGGACAGCCCGCTGGAGTGGAACGATCTGGACCGGCGGGCCGTGGTGAGCGTCGCCACGACATCGACTGCGGCCGCCGCATGGTGACCGGTTACTGCCTGGAGGACAGCCATGACCAACCCGCCCACCATCCGCGACGTCGACCGGTTGCGCCAGCTCGCAGAACAGGGCGTGGCCATCTGGCTGGACGACTTGTCCCGGGACCGGCTGGAGACCGGCACGCTGCAGAAACTGGTCGACGAGGACTATGTCGTCGGGGTGACGACGAACCCGACGATCTTCCAGACCGCCGTCACCAAGAGCAGCGCGTACGACGCACAGCTGCGAATGCACGCCCAACGCGGCTCGGACGCCGACGCCGCCGTCCATGACCTCACTACCGACGATGTGCGGACGGCGTGCGACTTGTTGGCTCCGGTGGTGGAGCGCACGGGCGGACTCGATGGGCGGGTTTCCATCGAGGTCGACCCACGGCTTGCCCACGAGACCCAGCGGACCCTCGACCAGGCGCGCGAGCTGTGGGCCGAGGTGGACCGGCCGAACCTCTTCGTCAAGATCCCGGGGACGGAGCCGGGGCTGCCGGCGATAACCGCCGCGATCGCCGACGGCATCAGCGTGAACGTCACGCTGATCTTCACCGTCGACCGGTACCGCAACGTGATGGATGCGTACACGGCGGGCCTGGAGCAGCGGCTGGCCGCCGGCAAGTCACTGGATGCGATCGCCTCCGTCGCGTCGTTCTTCGTCAGCCGGGTCGACACCGAGATCGACAAGCGACTGGAGACGATTGGCACCGAGGAAGCGCTCGGACTACGCGGCAAGGCGGCGGTCGCCAACGCCCGGCTTGCCTACCAGGCGTACGAGCAGTTCATCGCAACCGACCGGTGGCAGCGGTTGGAGGAGGCCGGTGCTGCCCGACAGCGGCCGCTGTGGGCGTCGACCGGCGTCAAGAACCCGGACTACTCCGACACTTTGTACGTGACCGAGCTGGTCGCGCCGGAGACCGTCAACACGATGCCGGAGAAGACCCTCGAGGCGGTCGCCGACCACGGTGAGATCCGCGGGGACACCGTCCACGGCACGTACGACGACGCTCAGCAGCTTTTCGACCGGTTACCGGAGGTCGGCGTCGACTTGGACGACGTCGGCCGAGTGCTCGAAGACGAGGGGGTCGAGAAGTTCGTCAAGAGCTGGGTCGGCCTACTGGGAACGGTCGACGCGACCCTGCAGGCAGGGCGGTGATGTCCGGGCTCGCTGTCTCGGCGCGCGGCGTGGACGAGACGCTCCTGGGCCGGCTCGTCGCAGACCGCGTGGCCAGCCGGCTGGGCGCCGGCGACGCGACGCTGTGGGGCCCGGCGGCCGAGGAAGAAGCGGCCATCCGGCTGGGCTGGGTTCGACTGCACGAGACGTCACGGCCGCTGCTCGCCGAGCTCGACGCACTGACCTCCGACGTGCGCGCTGCCAGGCTCGATCGCGTCGTGCTCTGCGGGATGGGCGGGTCGTCGCTTGCGCCCGAGGTCATCACCCGTACCGCAGGCGTCGAGCTGACCGTCCTCGACACGACCGATCCTGGCCCGGTTCGCGACGCGGTCGAACAGCGACTGGACCGCACGGTGGTCGTCGTGTCGAGCAAATCCGGTACGACGGTCGAGACCGACGGCCAGCGCCGCGCGTTCGATGCCGCGTTTCGCGCGGCTGGCATCGATCCGTCCAGCCGGTTCGTCGTCGTCACAGATCCCGGCTCGGCGCTCGCCGATCTGGCCGCCAGCGCCGGGTACCGGCGGGTCTTCTTGGCCGACCCGTCCGTCGGCGGCCGGTACTCGGCGCTGACAGCGTTCGGCCTGGTCCCCTCCGCGCTGGCGGGGGTCGACGTGTCGAGCCTGCTCGACGAGGCCGCGCAGGCCGCGCCGGACTTGTTCACCGACGATCCGGAGAACCCGGCGCTGGTGCTCGCAGCCGCGCTGGGTGGCGGTGTCGCGCACGGTCGCGACAAGGTGGCGCTGGCCGACGCCGGGTCCGGCATCGTCGGGTTCGCCGACTGGGCCGAGCAACTCGTGGCCGAATCCACGGGTAAGGACGGCACCGGCGTGCTCCCTGTGGTGCTGTCCGGCCCGGACGAGCCGGAACTGCAGTGGGGGGCCGCGGACGTGCTCTGCGGCGTACTCGGCTCCGCGCCCGTGTCCGACCCTGGCGTGACGTTGAACGGCCCGCTGGGTGCGCAGTTCCTGCTCTGGGAATGCGCCACCGCGGTGGCCGGGCGGGTGATCGGTATCAACCCGTTCGACCAGCCGGACGTCGAGAGCGCGAAGAAGGCGGCCCGCGGCCTGCTGGACAGTCGTCCGACGCCGGAGCTACCGGCGTTCGTCGACGGCGCGGTCGAGGTGCGTGGGTCCGACGTTTTGCTCGACGGTGCAAACACCGCCGACGATGCCGTTGCTGCCCTGCTCGCTCAGCTGCCGTCGAACGGCTACCTGGCCGTCATGGCCTACTTGGACCGCGAAGGTCCGGACGCCGCGCTGGCCGACGTGCGCCGCCCCCTCGCGCAGCGCACCGGGCGGCCGGTGACCTTCGGCTGGGGGCCGCGGTTCCTACACTCGACCGGGCAGTACCACAAGGGCGGCTCGCCAACCGGGGTCTTCCTGCAGATCACCGGCGCGTCTTCGGAGGATCTACCGATACCGGACCTGCCGTTCAGCTTCGGCGAGCTCATCGCAGCGCAAGCCGCCGGAGACGCGCAGGTGCTCGCCGGGCATGGTCGACCGGTGCTCCGTCTGCATCTGACCGACCGCGCCGCCGGCGTCGCGAGACTGCTCGAGGTGCTGCGTTGACCGACCGCAGGTCCGAACGCGCTGGATCCACGCGCCGGCGCGGCGTGGTTTCCCGGGGTGAGAACCCGTTGCGCGACCCGCGAGACAAGCGACTGCCCCGGATCGCCGGGCCGTGCAGTCTGGTGATCTTCGGCGTCACCGGCGACCTGTCCCGCAAGAAGCTGATGCCCGCCGTCTACGACCTGGCCAACCGCGGGTTGTTGCCGCCCGGCTTCTCGCTGGTCGGGTTTGCCCGGCGGGACTGGGCGGACCAGGACTTCGGCAAGGAGGTCCACGACTCGATCCGGGAGAACGCCCGTACCCCGTTCCGGGAAGCGACCTGGCGGCAACTCGCCGAGGGCTTCCGGTTCGTCCCGGGCGAGTTCTCTGACGACGACGCGTTCGACCGGTTGGCCGAGACCGTGCACCAGCTGGACCAGCAGCAAGGCACGAGTGGCAACTACGCGTTCTACCTGTCGATCCCGCCGAAGTTCTTCGACGTGGTCTGCAAGCAGCTCGCACGCTCCGGGCTCGCGGAGCCGGACGACCCCGACCACTGGCGCCGGGTGGTGATCGAGAAGCCGTTCGGCCACGACCTGGCGAGCGCGATCCAGCTGAACCAGACCGTGGAGTCGATCTTCCCGGCGGACGCGATCTTCCGGATCGACCACTACCTCGGCAAGGAGACGGTCCAGAACCTCCTCGCGCTCCGCTTCGCCAACCAGCTGTTCGAGCCGACCTGGAACGCCCACTACGTCGATCATGTGCAGATCACCATGGCAGAGGAGGTCGGCATCGGCGGCCGGGCCGGGTACTACGACGGCATCGGGGCAGCCCGCGACGTCATCCAGAACCACCTGCTGCAACTCCTCGCATTGGTGGCGATGGAGGAGCCGGTCTCCTTCAACGCCGCCGACCTGCGAGCGGAAAAGGAAAAGCTGCTCTCGGCGGTGCGGCTGCCACCGGACCTGGGGAAACACACCGCTCGCGGCCAGTACGGCGAGGGTTGGACGGGCGGGGTCAAGGTGCCCGGCTACCTGGAAGAGGAAGGCGTCCCGGCCGACTCGCGGACCGAGAGCTACGCGGCAGTCCGACTCGACATCGACACCCGCAGGTGGGCTGGTGTGCCGTTCTACCTGCGCACCGGCAAGCGGCTGGGCCGGCGGGTCACCGAGGTGGCGGTGGTGTTCAAGCGAGCGCCGCACCTGCCGTTCGAGTCCACCGCCACCGAAGAGCTGGGGCAGAACGCCCTCGTCGTGCGAGTGCAACCGGACGAGGGCGTGACGATGCGCTTCGGCTCGAAGGTACCGGGAACCGCGATGGAGGTCCGCGACGTCACGATGGACTTCGGCTACGGCCACTCGTTCACCGAGGACAGCCCGGAAGCATACGAGCGGCTTATTCTCGACGTCCTGCTCGGAGACCCGCCGCTGTTCCCGCGACACGAGGAGGTCGAGCTGGCATGGCAGATCGTCGACCCGATCGAACGGTACTGGGCTCGGCACGGCACCCCGGAGCCGTACCCGTCCGGCACCTGGGGGCCGCCGTCCGCTGACGAGATGCTCGCCCGCGACGGCCGACTGTGGAGGCGCCCGTGATCGTCGATCTGCCGAAGACGAACGCACACCGAGTCGCCAAGCGCCTGGTCGACCTGCGGGAGAAGTTCGGAGCCATCGCGCTCGGCCGGGTGCTCACCCTGGTGGTCATCGTGGACGAGGAAGCCGCCGAGGCGGCCATCGAGGCGGCGAACCACGCCAGCCACGAGCACCCGTGCCGAATCCTCACCGTCGTCGAGGGCAGCTCGCGCGGATCTGCCCGGCTGGACGGGCAGATCCGCATCGGTGGCGACGCGGGTGCCGCCGAGGTCGTCGTGCTCCGGGCATTCGGGCCGCTCACCGCGCACCCGGAGTCCGTCGTGCTGCCGTTGCTGCTGCCCGACGCCCCGGTGGTGGCGTGGTGGCCGCATGAGGCACCAAAGGTCCCCGCCGACGACCCGGTCGGCCGGCTGGCCCAGCGGCGGATCACCGACGCGGCGGCGGCGCGCCGGCCCGGGGCAACACTGGCCGCGAGGGCCGGGTCGTACCGGCCCGGGGACACCGACCTCGCGTGGTCGCGCATCACTGGCTGGCGCGCCCTGCTCGCAGCAGTCCTCGACCAGCCGCCGCACGAGCGCGTTAGCGCGGCCCGCGTGGTGGGCGCGCCGGAGAGCCCGAGCGCGGACCTGCTGGCCGGTTGGCTCGCCCACGCGCTGCGGGTACCGATGAAGCGCGTCAAGAAGAGCGGCGTCGACGGCATCGTGAGCGTGCGGCTGGAACGCCGGTCCGGCCCGATAGAAATCAACCGGCCCGGCGAAGAGATCGCGACGCTCATCGTGCCGGGACGGGCGGAGCGTCGAGTCGCACTGCACAAGCGCCTCGACGGCGACTGCCTCGCGGAGGAGATGCGACGGCTCGACCCAGACGAGGTGTACGAGGCGGCACTCGTCGACGGTCTAGCCCGGTTGCGCAACGGCAACGCGGGGGCTGGTCCTGCGCCAAACTCGGCCCGATGAGCGCGCCGCTGCTCGTGGTGCACCACGACCGTGTAGAGCTCGCGGCGGCGGCGGCGGGTCGGTTGGTGACACGAGTGGCCGACGCGCAGGCTGCCCGTGGCGCTGCGTCGATCGTGCTGACCGGTGGGGGGATCGGCATAGCGACGCTCGCGGCGGTAGCCCGCTCCCCCGCGCGGTTCGCCGTCGACTGGGCCCACTTGGACGTCTGGTGGGGCGACGAGCGCTACCTGCCGACCGGTCACCCGGACCGCAACGAGACCCAGGCACGGCAGGCGCTGCTGGGCGCCGTTCCCGTCGACCCGGCGCGAATTCACCCGATACCCGCGACGGATGGCCGCGGCGGCGGCGATCCGGACGTGGCGGCCGGCGATTACGCCACCGAGCTCGCCGCAGCCACCCGTCCAGAGAACCACGCGGACGTGCCGACCTTCGACGTGCTGATGCTGGGGGTCGGGCCGGATGGGCATGTGGCGTCGTTGTTCCCGGACCAGCCGGCGCTGTACGAGCGGGAGCGCACGGTGGTCGCGGTGCGCGGTGCACCGAAACCGCCGCCGACCCGGATCACGCTGACCTTCCCCGCCATCCGAGCCGCGGCGGAGGTCTGGTTGGTGGTCGCCGGCGAAGACAAGGCGGCCGCCGTGCGGATGGCGCTGTCCGGGGCCGGTGAACTGCAGGTTCCGGCGTCCGGCGCCCGCGGCCGGCAACGGACGCTGTGGCTGCTCGACCGCGCCGCCGCCGCACAGCTGCCGCGCGGGCTGGAGCGCATCGCGTCGCCGTAACGCTCTCGGTGGCGGTGGGCGGTCGAAGTCGGTCCAGTGCGGTGGTAACGCCAGTTCCAGCCGTCGATCATGGGTCTTGGTGCGAGCACACCAGCACGCTGCCGGCTGTCTCCGGCGGTCAGCGGACCCGCGAGCTCCGTAGCCCCTGCAGTGCCTCGTCCAGGATTGCGGCGCCGTCCTCGTCGGAGCGCCGTTCTTTCACGTAGGCGAGATGGGTCTTGTACGGCTCGGTGCGCGGTGCGGGTGGTGGGTTCTCCGGATCACGGTTCGCCGGCAGCCCGCAGCGGGGGCAGTCCCAGGACTCCGGGATCACCGCGTCGACCGCGAAGCTGGCAGCCGTCTCGTGTCCCTGCGAGCAGTAGAACGTGACGCTCTGCCGGGGCGCCGAATCTCCGCGTTCGGCTTCCCCCATGGGGCCGGCGCCGACACGGCTACCGCGGATCGCGTTGCCACTGGGCACAGATATGACTCCCTCGTTCGGCGGGACAGAAGCTCAGACGGCCGCCTTCGCCAGCAGGCCCAACCCGACGATGCTGGCGGCCCACAGGATGCCGATCGCGATGGTGATCCGGTCCAGATTGCGCTCGGCGACCGACGATCCGCCGAGCGACGACGACATACCACCACCGAACATGTCCGACAGGCCGCCGCCCTTGCCCTTGTGCAAAAGGACGAGCAGGACCAGCAGCAGGCTGGTGAGCACGAGCAGAATCGTGAATACGATCTTCACTGGATCAGGCGGTTCCCTCCGGGAGGCGCGCGATGACCTGCGCATGCACAGGGTAACGCCTGACCCGGCGCGGACGCGCATGTGCACCGCATGTGCACCGCATGTGCACCGCGGTGAGCGGCATGGTTCGGTAGGAGCCGAGCGCCAACGCACTCGAGCACGCCATGGGAGACGCCGAGATGCAGATCATCGACGACAAGCCGCTGTCGGACGCGGAGCTCGCGCAGATAGACGCATACTGGCGAGCGGCCAACTACCTGGCGGTCGGCCAGATCTATCTGCTGGCGAACCCGTTGCTGCGCGAGCCACTGCGCCCGGAGCACGTGAAGAGCCGGCTGCTCGGCCACTGGGGAACGACGCCTGGGCTGAACCTGATCTACGCCCACCTCAACCGAATCGTCGCCCAGCGCGACCTCGACCTCATCCACATCACGGGGCCGGGGCACGGTGGCCCGGCGATCGTTGCGAACACCTGGCTGGAAGGCTCGTACAGCGAGCGGTACCCCGCCGTCCCGCAAGACGCCGACGGCATGGCACGGCTGTTCAAGCAGTTCTCGTTCCCGGGTGGCATCCCCAGCCACGTCGCGCCGGAGGTGCCCGGATCCATTCACGAAGGCGGCGAACTGGGTTACTCGCTGGCGCACGCCTACGGCGCCGCGTTCGACAACCCGGGGCTGATCGTCGCGTGTGTCGTCGGCGACGGCGAGGCCGAGTCGGGTCCACTCGCCACCGCATGGCATTCCACCAAGTTCCTCGACCCGGTCGGGGACGGCGCGGTGTTGCCGATCCTGCACCTCAACGGATACAAGATCGCCAACCCAGCGCTGCTCGCCCGCATCGACGACGAAGAGCTGACGTCACTGCTGGTTGGCTACGGCCACACGCCGTATCTCGTCGCCGGGGACGACCCGGCAACGGTGCACCAGCAGCTCGCCGCAACGCTCGATCACGTGCTCGACGAGATCGGCCGGATCCAGCAGGCTGCTCGGCAGCAGGACAACCGGGAACGCCCGCGCTGGCCCGTGATCGTTTTGCGCACGCCGAAAGGGTGGACTGGTCCCGAGGCCGTGGACGGGGTACCGGTCGAGGACACCTGGCGGTCCCACCAGGTGCCCCTGGCCGCCGTGCGTCAGCGCCCGGACCACCTCACCATGCTGGAGCAGTGGCTGCGCAGTTATCGGTCCGAGGAGCTTTTCGACGCGGATGGCCGGCCCAATCCGCAGATCGTCGACTGGATTCCGCGTGGCGACCGGCGGCTGGGCGCGAACCCGCAGGCCAACGGCGGCCGTGACCCGCGCGAACTGGACCTGCCGGACTTCCGGGATTATGGCGTGCCGGTCGCGGCGCCTGGCGCGTCGACATCGGAGCCGACCCGCGTGCTCGGCGGCTGGCTCCGCGACGTGATGCGGTTGAACCTGGGCAACCGCAACTTCCGCATCGTCGGCCCGGACGAGACCGAGTCCAACCGGCTGCAGGCGGTCTACGAGGTCACCGGAAAGGCGTGGCAGGTTCGGACGCTCCCGGTGGACGAGCATCTCGACCCCCACGGCCGGGTGCTGGAGATCTTGTCCGAGCACACCTGCCAAGGCTGGCTGGAGGGCTACCTGCTCACCGGCCGGCATGGCCTGTTCTCCTGCTACGAGGCGTTCGTGCACATCGTCGACTCGATGTTCAACCAGCACGCCAAGTGGCTGAAGGTGATCCGCCAGCTGGACTGGCGCCGGCCCATCCCGTCGCTCAACTACCTGCTCACCTCGCACGTCTGGCGCCAGGACCACAACGGGTTCTCACACCAGGACCCGGGTTTCATCGACCACGTCGTGAACAAGAAGGCGGACGTGGTGCGCGTCTACCTGCCGCCCGACACGAACACCCTGCTCTCGGTGGCGGACCACTGTCTGCGGAGCCGCCACTCCGTGAACGTGAT
>JACVRX010000105.1 GCA_014534205.1 Jiangellaceae bacterium | reverse complement strand
TGACCACGTTCACCACCCGTCCCCGTACATCACCAGGCCTGCAAGCCTGGTGATGTACCTACAGGGGTGGTGAACGTGGTCATTCCGGACTGGTTACGTGGACGTCGATCGGTCAGGGCTTGCGGCCGACGCCGCCGTAGTACCAGACGGTGTCTGGGTCCTCGCCGGCGATCGACTCGTCCGGGTGCCACGCGAGCAGCGGCACGACGCCAGGCTCGACCAGCTCGACGCCGTCGAAGAAGGCCTCCACGCCTGCCCGGTCCCGCGGCACCAGGGTGATACCGGCCGCGGTCGCCGCGTCGACGGCCGCTCGCACGGCCACCGGGTCGAAGTCGGCGGTGGGGTGCGACACCGCGAGGTAGCTCCCCGAGGGCAGCGCGTCCAGCAGCGTCTTCACGATCCCCTGCGGGTCGTCCGAGTCGTGGAAGTACATGAGTATCGCCACGAGCATCAACGCCACCGGCTGGTTGAGGTCGAGCGTGCGAGCGAAAGCCGGTTCGCCGAGGATCTTCTCCGGCTCCAGGAAGTCGGCCATGATGAACTCGGTCTGGCCCTTGGAGTTTCCGGTCATCAACGCGCGCGCGTGCGCGAGGACCAGCGGGTCGTGGTCGACGTACAGCACGCGAGCATCCGGCGCGATCTCCTGGGCCACCTCGTGGGTGTTGCCTGCGGTCGGGATGCCCGGGCCGATGTCGAGGAACTGCCGGATGCCCGCCTCGGCGGCGAGATAGCGGACCGCCCGGCCGAGGAACGCGCGGTTCGCCCGCGCCATCACCGGCAACGTCGGGATCGCCTGGACCATCGCGTCGCCCAGGGCACGATCGGCGGCGAAGTTGTCCTTCCCGCCCAGCCAGTAGTCATAGACCCGGGCCGAGTGCGGAACGGAGGTGTCGATGTCGCCGAAGGGGGCGGTGTCCGAGCTCATTGGAATGCTCCGATGCTGGGGGGCCGGAGGACTGATTCACAAGTACGGCGTAGCGTCATTCGTCCATCGCCTCGAAGTCACGCAAGATCTTGCCGAGGACCTCCGGCGTGCGCGCCGGCGGGTCGGCCTCGATGCATAGCTGCTCCATGCTCACGAGGTATTGCTCGACGTCCTCGCGCTTGTCGATGTAGAGCGCGCTGTTCAGCTGTTCGACGTAAACGACGTCCGGAAGGTCTTGGTCCGGGAACCGGAGCAAGGCGAACGAGCCGCCGGCGGCCGCGTGGCCGCCGTACTCGAACGGAATGACCTGGATCCGCACGTTGGGCATCTTGGACGCGTCGATCAGCGCTTCCAGCTGGGCGCGCATCACCTCGCGGCCCCCGACCAGGCGGCGCAACGCACCCTCGTCGATCACCACCCAGAGCAACGGCGGGTCCGGGCGGTTCAGCAGCCGCTGCCGCTTCATCCGCAGGTCGACTCGCCGCTCGACCTCGGTCGCCGGTGCCTGCCGGTGCCCGAGCAGGATGACCGCGCGGGCGTAGTCGGCCGTCTGCAGCAACCCGGGCACGAACTGCACCTCATAGGTGCGGATCAACGACGCCGCTGCCTCCAGTCCCATGTACGACTGGAACCAGTTCGGCAGGATGTCGCCCTCCCGGTGCCACCACCCCGGTCGGTTGGCGTCGCGGGCCAGCGTGAGGAGCGCGTTGCGC
Organism: Jiangellaceae bacterium; assembly: GCA_014534205.1. Lineage (GTDB taxonomy): Bacteria > Actinomycetota > Actinomycetes > Jiangellales > Jiangellaceae > JACVRX01. The sequence continues at coordinate 4,504 of JACVRX010000105.1, read as the reverse complement.
TCCTCCTCGTCGTTCAAGCCGTACAGCGTCAACAGATCAGCCACGTCGCGCTCCTTGAAGCTGACCCGGCCGAGCTCCATCCGGCTGATCTTCGACTCGGAGCCGCGGATCAGGTAGCCGGCCTCCTCGCGGCTGACGCCCTTCGCCTCCCGGAGCTTCCGTAAGTGCGCGCCGAGGAGCATCCGCAGGACGGTCGGACCGCCGGTCGAGCCACCGTCGGAGGTCGTCACGCACAGCTCCCAGTTCGCCGTCGAGCCGCACAGACGCCTGCTTCTCGTCGCCGGCCCGTGGGGACATGTTATGGCCCGGCGACGAGCGACGGAACCGACGGCGCCAAAGGCGCCGCCCGAACTGGCCCCGAACTGGTGCTGCGCGAACGGCTTAGCCGAGCAGGTTGTCGAAGTCGCCGCGACGCGCGCCGAGGACGAACGCCTCCAGCTCGCTGTGGGTGTAGATCAGCGCGGGGCCCTCGGGGTCGCGGGAGTTACGCACGGCGATTCCGCGCCCGTGCGGCAGCGCAGCGAGTTCCACGCAGTTGCCGCTCGGGTTGCTGTAGCTGCTCTTCTGCCAGCTGACCCCGGTCAGCTCCGCCGCCGGGACGCCGTTGTACGGCTCGCTCATCGGACTCACTTCCGATCAGGGAACAGGGGACGTGGCGCCTGCAGCCGACATCCGGCACTGCGAAATGCACGTGCAGGAGGCCTTGCGTTTGCACGCCACATGGGCCACGATAGCGCATGTGCACGTGCACCGGGTAACGGTCGGATCACGACTCCTCGACCGCGCGCCGAGTTCGGTCTCCGCGCCGTCGAGTGACCGGGTGGACGTGCCGCGCAGCGGCGTTTGACACTGCTCCCCTGCTCGCTACGCGGTGCGTCCACCCGGACCTTTGTCCGCCGTACCGGTCATGATCGGTGCATCGACCGGCACCCTTTGCCCGTCCTACGGGTCACATGGTCGGAGCGTTCCACCGGGCCTTTGCCCGCTGGTCATGCGTCAGTCACCTCGAGCATGCGGCGTTGCCGCGTGCTCGATGAGCGTCGATGAGCGTCGACGAGAAGGCCGGAATCCACAATCTGCCCTCATTCGGGACGCGGCTGGGACTACGACGCGGCTGGGACTACTCAGGCGCTACGCGGCGCTGACCGCCAGCCCGACCGCAAGCAGCGCGGCGTAAGCCAGCGCGGTCAGCGCGGTGTCGCGCAGCACCGGTAGTAAGTCCGCGCCCGATCCCCCGCGTGCGACCGGCCCCGCGGCGCGTACGGCAAGCGGGAGCGACAGCAGCACGAGCGCGCCGGGCGGGTGCCTCGCCACGGCCAGGGCCACCGCGAGCCCGTAGGGCACTGCGAGCAGGACCAGGTAGAGGACCCGGGCGCGGGCCGAGCCCAGCCGGACGGCCAGCGTGGTCTTGCCGGCGCGACCGTCGGTAGGCGCGTCCCGCAGGTTGTTGGCCAGCAGGATCGCGCAGGCCAGACAGCCCACAGCGACGCCTGCCCCGAGCGACACCAGGGTCAAGCGTTCGACCTGCACGTACGTCGTCCCGACGACCGCGACCACGCCGAAGAAGACGAAGACGGACAGCTCGCCGAGTGCCCGGTAACCGTACGGACGGCGGCCGCCGGTGTAGAACCACGCGGCGGCGATGGCGGCAATACCCACGCTGAGCAGCCACCACTCGCCGGTCACGGCGACAAGCACAAAGCCCGCCACAGCCGCGACGGCGAACGCCGCCCACGCCGCGGCCAGGACTGTGCGGGGAGCGGCCAGGCCGGACGCAACCAGCCGCACCGGACCGACGCGCTCCGCGTCGGTGCCGCGGATGCCGTCGGAGTAGTCGTTGGCGTAGTTGACCCCGACCTGCAGCGCCAGCGCGACGACCAGCGCGAGCAGCGCGCGTAGCGGGTTGGCCGATTGCTCGGCAGCGGCGGCGCCGGTGCCTGCGAGCACGGGCGCGACGGCGGCCGGCAGGGTTCGCGGCCGCGCCCCGGCAACCCAGTGGCCGAGGGCTGCCATCAGCGAGCGGTCGACGCGGCCAGTCGAGCCGCGAGTTGCGCGCGATCGAGCGCACCCGAGGCCGATACCGGCAGCGCGTCGACGACCAACACGGACTTTGGCGCATACGCGGCCGGGGCGGTGCGCAGCACATGAGCCCGAATTGACTCGAGCGACGGCGGGACGGCCGGATCGGCCGCCACCACGGCGGCGACGATGCGCTGGCCCCAATCTGCATCGGGAACCGCCACTGCGGCCGCGGCCGCCACAGCGGGGTGCTGCGCAAGCAACTCGTCCACTGCGGGCAGCGGGACGTTGACCCCGCCCGAGACGGCGACGTCGTCCATCCGGCCGAAGATGTGCAGCCGTCCGGTGTCGTCCATCCGTCCCAGGTCGGACGTAGTGAACCAGCCGTCACGGAACGCGGCGGCGGTCAGGTCCGGCCGCAACCGGTAACCGTGGGCCAGCACCGGGCCGGCGATGCGCACCCGCCTGTCGGCGGTCGTCTCGACCCGAACGCCGTCCAGCGGGACGCCGTTGTAGACACAGCCGCCGCAGGTCTCCGTCATGCCGTACGAGGTGACGAGCCGCACTCCCGTGGCCCGGGCGCGCTCCAGCAGCACCGGTGGTATCGCCGACCCGCCGACCAGGACCGCGTCGAACGAGGTCAACGCCTCCAGCGCGGCGCCGCCGGCCTCCACGACGGCGTTGAGCTGGCGAGGTACCAACGATGTGTACCGGGGAAGGCCGTCACCACGGAACAGGCGCCCGGCCGCGGCCAGAAATGACTTCGCGGCGAAGCCCGCGTGCAGATCGATCGCAACCGGCTCCGTGCCGGCGACGATCGAGCGCACCAGAACCATGAGCCCGGCGACGTGGGTCGCGGGCAACGCAAGCAGCCACCGGCCAGGCCCGCCCAGCCGCGCGTAGGTCCGAGCGGCTGACGCGCGTAGTGCCCGCCCGCCGAGCAAGACGCCCTTCGGCTGGCCGGTCGAGCCGGACGTCGGCACGACCAGCGCCACCGGATCGCCGGCGTCTTCTACCGCGACATCGGGCCGCATCGGCGCGAGCAAGGCGTCGCGAACCGAGGGTGGGTCGGCCGGGAGGGGCAGCAACGCCGGACCGCCGGAGAGCGCGGTTTCGACGGCCGGCAGGACCCGTTCGAGGACGTCCGGCCCGAGCGGCACGTCGACTTCCCGCAGCGAACGCGTCGTGGAGGCGGTCCGGCTACGCATGGCGCCGGCCACGCTACGGCAGTTCAGGGCGGCGACCCGAGCTCTACCGGGCTCCGTCCACCAGCGTGTGATGAACGTGATCGACAACACCTAGAAGTACCACGGAAACCGGGACCAGTCGGGCTCGCGCTTCTGCAGAAACGCGTCACGGCCCTCGGCGGCCTCGTCGGTCATGTACGCGAGCCGGGTCGCCTCGCCGGCGAACACCTGCTGGCCCACCAGACCGTCGTCGACGGCGTTGAACGCGAACTTGAGCATGCGGACGGCCGTCGGGCTCTTTCCGTTGATCTTGGCAGCCCATTCCAGCGCCACGTCCTCGAGCGACTCGTGCGGCACGACCGCGTTCACCATGCCCATCCGGTACGCGTCCGCGGCGGAGTGCTCGTCACCGAGGAAGAAGACCTGCCGGGCGAACTTCTGGCCGACTTGCCGGGCGAGGTACGCCGAGCCGAAACCGCCGTCGAACGAGCCGACGTCAGCGTCGGTCTGCTTGAACCGGGCGTGTTCGGCGCTGGCGATGGTGAGGTCGCAGACCACGTGCAGGCTGTGCCCGCCGCCGACGGCCCAGCCAGGCACCACGCAGATCACCACTTTGGGCATGAACCGGATGAGCCGCTGCACTTCGAGGATGTGCAGCCGGCCGGCCCGTGCGGCGTCCGCCGCGGAGTTCACCGCGTAGCGGTAGCCGTCCGGACCCCGTGTCCGCTGGTCCCCGCCGGAGCAGAACGCCCAGCCTCCATCCCGCGGGGACGGGCCGTTGCCGGTGAGTAATACGCAGCCCACGTCCGGCGTCGTCCGGGCGTGATCAAGCGCCCGGTAGAGCTCGTCCACGGTCTCCGGGCGGAACGCGTTACGGACCTCCGGCCGGTCGAAGGCGATCCGGACGGTGCCCTGGTCGCGTCCGTCGGCGACCTGCCGGTGGTACGTGATGTCGGTCAGCTGCAGCTCGTCGACCACGCGCCAGCGCGACGGGTCGAACGGTCCGGACGTCATGATCGCTCCCTCGGCGTGGTCACCCGGCGAGAATAGGGATGTCCGATTTCCGGCGGACGCAGCTGGTTCCGTGCTCGCCGGCCATAGCATTGATCAGACCTCGACGGCCGACATGTGCTCGGGGAAGCAGTGCGCCATCACGCGTTGTAGTTGCCCCTGGTGCGTACTGCTGTTCCAGCTCGAAACGCCGAAGAGCAGGTGCTCCGGCCGTTGATCGCCGGACCCGCTGAACGAGGGATGTGGTGGAGCAGACGTTCGAGCAGCTGACCGGCTCAATCGACGTC
>JACVRX010000066.1 GCA_014534205.1 Jiangellaceae bacterium | reverse complement strand
TGCCCGTACATCACGAGGCCTGCAAGCCTCGTGATGTACGGGCAGGCCTGGTGATGGGTGCCGCGGCCGCGGGCTCCGCCACGGCACCGGCCCCTGATCGGCGGCTCGCGGGGTCCCGGCTCCCGCCCGCTCGGGCGACAATGACCACATGCCGTCGACGCCGCCTCCAGGCGAACCCGCTCCAGCCGACGGCAGGCTGCCTCTCTCAGCCCTCCACGGCGTCGGCGGGCAACCCTTCGGCCTCTACTTCCACGTTCCGTTCTGCACGACCCGCTGTGGCTACTGCGACTTCAACACCTACACCGCCGCCGAACTCGGCAAGGCCCCCGGTGCTTCGCGTGCGTCCTGGGCGGACACGGCGATAGCCGAACTGCGTTTCGCGCGCCGAGTGCTCGGCGACGCGGACTGCCGGGCGCAAACGGTCTTCTTCGGTGGAGGTACGCCGACGCTGCTGCCGCCGAATGACATCCGCCGCGTCCTGCAAGCCGTTGCAGCGGAGTTCGGGTTGGCGTCCGATGCCGAGGTGAGCATCGAGGCCAACCCCGAGACGGTTACCCCGGACACGCTGGGAGAACTCCGCGCCGCCGGCTGCACCAGGATCTCAATCGGCATGCAGAGCGTCCGTGAGCACGTCCTGGCGATCCTGGATCGGGTGCACACCCCAGGCCGGACGGCCGAGGCTGTCGCCGATGCACACCGAGCCGGCTTCGAACACGTCAACGTCGACCTGATCTACGGCACCCCCGGGGAGACACTCGACGACTGGAAGGCCAGCCTCGAGTCCGCGGTGGACTGCGGGCCGGACCACCTGAGCGCGTACGCGCTGATCATCGAACCCGGGACGAAGCTGGCCGCCCGCATCCGCCGCGGCGAGCTGCCCGCGCCCAACGACGACGACCAGGCCGACAAGTACTTGTTGGCCGACGACGTGCTCATGGCGGCGGGCTTCCAGTGGTACGAGCTCTCCAATTGGGCGACGTCGCACGCGGCTCGCTGCAAGCACAACACTCTCTACTGGACCGGCGCGAACTGGTGGGGTGTCGGGCCCGGCGCGCACAGTCACGTCGGCGGCACCCGCTGGTGGAACGTTCGGCATCCGGCCGCGTGGGCGGCGCGCGTCGCCGCCGGCGAGAGCCCGGCGCAGGGCCGCGAGGTGCTCGACCGCGCCACCGGCCGAGTGGAACGCATCATGCTCGAGACGAGGCTCGCTGGCGGCGTGGATGTCCGCGTCCTCGACCCGGCCGGCCGGGTTGCCACAACAGAGCTGGCGAGCGACGGGCTGATCGAGCCGGCGGGGCTGACCGTCGGCCGGGTGGTCCTGACTCGCCGGGGTCGACTACTGGCGGACGCTGTGGTCCGTGCCCTGTGCTGACGGCGTCACTTCACGAACCGGATCGTCAACGGGTAGCGGTACGGCTGGCCGGCACTCGCGCGCATGGCACCCATGATCACCGCGATCAGGTACAGGATGCCGAGCGGGATGAACAGCAGCAGGCCGATCAGGACGAAGGCCAGCACGATGCAGATCGCGACGTAGATCAGCACGGTCAGGTTGAAGTTCAGCGCCTCGACGGCGTGCTGGCGTACGAATGGCGACCGCTCCCCGCGCACGAGCAGCACCACCAGCGGTCCGAGGAAACCGAGGGCAATGTAGGCAGCGAGAAATGCCGACAGGTGCGCGCCCATCGCCCAGTTGGTGTCCTCGTTCGACGGAGCCATGGGTGGTGGGGTAGTCATGATGCTCGCATTCTCCCTGCGCCGGTCTCCACAACGCTAGCCTGCGAACGGCGGAGTCCCGCCGTGCGGCCGGCCAGCACGTAAACTTGGCACTCGGAAAGCATGAGTGCCAGTTGGGCGGAGGGAGGTGCGGCCGATGCCGTTGGACGACCGCAAACTCGACGTCCTGCGCGCCATCATCGAGGACTATGTCGCCAGCCGCGAGCCGGTGGGTTCCAAGATGCTCGTCGAGCGGCACCACCTCGGCGTCTCGCCGGCGACCATCCGCAACGACATGGCCGCGCTCGAGGAGGGGGGCTACATCGCCCAGCCACACACCAGCGCCGGGCGGATCCCGACCGACAAGGGGTACCGGTTGTTCGTCGACCGGCTGGCAACCGTCAAGCCGCTGTCCCCGGCCGAGCGGCGCGCCATCCACATCTTCCTCGACGGTGCCGTCGACCTCGACGACGTCGTCACCCGGACCGTCCGCCTGCTTGCCCAACTGACCCGGCAGGTCGCCGTCGTGCAGTACCCGTCGTTGACCCGCTCGACGGTTCGCCACGTCGAGCTGGTCCCGTTGGGGACCAGCCGAATGCTGCTCGTGCTCATCACTGACACCGGTCGGGTCGAGCAGCGCGTTGTCGAGCTGCCGGCAGACGTCGACGAGGCAATGCAGGCCGACCTGCGCGCGCGGCTGGGTCACGCTGTGGCCGGCCTGGACACCAGCGCGGCCGCTGCGGCGGCGGCCGCGCTGCCCGAGCTGTTCTCCCCTGCGGACCGGCAGGCGGTGGCGGCCGTCATCGCGACGCTCATCGAGGTACTGGTCGACAAGCACGACGAGCGCGTGGCAGTGGCCGGCGCGGCGAACCTGGCCCGGTCCGGGCAAGGGCTCGACGCGGGGCTGGAGGCGTTGCTGGAAGCGCTCGAAGAGCACGTAGTGCTGCTCCGGCTACTCGGCGAGGCGACCAGCCCGTCAATGCTCACCGTCCGGATCGGGCAGGAGAACGCGCCCTCCGGGCTTCCGGCCGCGTCGGTCATCACGACGGGCTACGGCCCGGGGGAACGGGCCCTCGCCAGCATGGGAGTCGTCGGCCCGACGCACATGGACTATCCCGGAACAATCGCGGCGGTCGGTGCCGTTGCGCGGTACGTCAGCCAGATGCTGACCCGGAACAACTGACAGCGAAGAACGGGACGACTGGGTGCCCACGACCGACTACTACGAAGTCCTCGGCGTTTCCCGGGATGCGTCGACCGACGAGATCAAGAAGGCGTATCGCCGCCTTGCCCGCCAGCTGCATCCGGACGTCAACCCGGATCCGGCCACCCAGGAGCGGTTCAAGGAGGTGACGAACGCCTACGAAGTGCTCGCCGACGCCCGGAAGCGGGAGATGTACGACCTCGGCGCGGATCCCCTGGCCACCGGCAACGGCGTGGGCGGCGGGTTCGGGGCCGGCTTCTCGTTCACCGACATCGTGGACGCGTTCTTCGGCGGGACGGCGACCGCGCGCGGCCCGCGCAGCCGGGTACGGCGCGGCCAGGACGCCCTCGTCCGGCTAGAGGTGGAGTTGGCCGAGGCGGCGTTTGGGGCCACCAAGGAGCTCCACGTCGACACCGCGGTCGTCTGCGGCACCTGCCACGGCGGCGGCACGTCACCGGGCAGTGAGCTGGTGACCTGCCCGACTTGTGCCGGTAGCGGGGAGATCAGCCAAGTACAGCGCTCGTTCCTGGGCCAGGTCATGACGACCCGGCCGTGCCCGCAATGCCATGGCTACGGCACGATCAACCGCCGGCCGTGCGTCGAGTGTGCCGGCGACGGGCGGGTCCGGAGCCGGCGGGCGCTGACGATCAAGGTGCCAGCCGGCGTGGACTCCGGCACGCGCATCCAACTGGCCGGCCAGGGCGAGGTCGGGCCCGGGGGCGGGCCACCGGGAGACCTCTACGTCGAGGTGCTCGTGCGCCCGCACCCGGTGTTCGAGCGCAGCGGCGACGATCTGCATTGCACTGTGGCGCTGCCCATGACCGCAGCGGCGCTGGGCACCACGGTCGAGCTGGAGACGCTCGACGGCGTCGAGACGCTCGAGGTGCGGCCCGGAGCACAGCATGGGCAGCTGCTGAAGATCCCGGCTCGCGGCGTGCCCAGGCTGCGCGGGACCGGGCGCGGGGACATGATCGTCCACTTGGAAGTGCACACGCCCACCCGGCTGGACGCCCGGCAGGAGCAGCTGCTGCGCGAGCTGGCCAAGCTGCGCGACGAAGAGCGCACCCACGGCCCGGTCCAAGCGCAGGCCCCGAACCTGTTCTCGCGCCTGCGCGACGCCTTCAAGTAGGGGTCGTCATCGTTCTGGAATGACACGTGACGTCGCCGCTGTTCCTGGTTGACCCCGAGCGCCTGGACTATGACCCGATCCGGCTCGGCGGGGAGGAGGGATGGCATGCGGCAGCGGTGCGCCGCATCGGAGTCGGCGAGGCCATCGACCTGTCCGACGGGCACGGGCACGTCGCACGTTGCCGGGTGCTCGAAGCAAGCCGAGCCGACCTGATCTGCGGGGTTCTCGAGCGGATCGACGTCCCCGCACCTACGCCACGGCTCGTCGTCGCGCAGGCGCCCGCGAAGGGCGACCGCGCTGAGCGCTCCGTCGAGCTGATGACCGAGGTGGGCGTCGACGAGATCGTGCCATGGGCAGCAAGCCGCAGCATCGTGCGCTGGGACGGCGACAGCAGCGTCAAGGCACTGCGCCGGTGGCGATCCACGGCGCGGGAGGCTGCCAAGCAGTCGCGGCGGGCGTGGCTCCCGGTCATCACTGAGCCGGCGACCACTGCGCAGCTCGCCGAGCGGCTGACGACCGCCGCGCGGGCCATCGTCCTGCACGAAGATGCGAAGACACCGATCGGCGCGGTCGATCCTCCCAGCACCGGCGACATCGTGCTGGTCGTCGGCCCGGAGGGCGGCATAGCACCGGACGAACTGACCGCGTTCGCGGCGGTCGGCGCAGAGCACGTCAGCTTGGGACCGACGGTGCTACGCACCTCCACCGCCGCCGCGGTCGCCTCCGGCGTGCTGCTATCTCGGACCGCACGCTGGGCTAGCGGACAGTGAAGCCCTTGGTGTCCTCGATCGGCCCCCCACCTTCGGCACCGCCGGATGGGTCCGGCTGGAAGACAACGACCGTATAGGACCCCGAGTCCAGGTCGACGCTGAACTCGAACGGACGGAACACTCCGGTCTCCAAGGTCAGGAAGTCCTCCTGCACGACGTTCCCCGCGTCATCTCGGATCTCCCAGTTGACCTGGCCCTCGAACGTCGCCAAGGCCTCGCCGCGGACCGTGACGGAACGCCCGAGCACCGCGCCGTGCGCGGGGTCGTTGATCTGCACCAGCAACCGCGTGTTCAACGGATCCGCACGCTGGACTGGCCGGGAGAGGTCCAGCTGCCCCCACATCTGGCTCGGCGGCTCACCGTCCACCAGGACCTGCACTCGTCCCGCACTGCCCAGGCGCGCGTCGCTCGCCGCCGCCGTGACCGTGTACACGAGCTGCTGCACCGCGAGGTTGGCAACCTCATCGGTGACGCCGGTGTAGTCGGTCTCGCCGGTGAAGTCGACCTCGATGACGTCGTCGTTGACCTCGACATCACGCACCTGCGTATCGGACAACCACAGGCTCTGATAGTCCGGATCCACAGCGTTGTTGCCGATCATCGTGGTAACAGCCGCCACCAGCGGTCCGTCCGGGGCGGGCACGGTCTGGAACTCCCGGGCGAGCCGGTCGCCCTGTCGAGTCACGAAGTAGACCGGGACGGTGTCCCGTGCCGGTGGCTCGCTCTCCGTCGGCTGCGGCGACTCGGCCGGCGACTCGGGCGGCTCCGTACGGCTCGGGTCCTCGGTCGGTGCCACAGTGGTTGGTGCAGTAGGAGTGACGTCAGGAAACGGCGTCGCGTCCGTACCCGTGGCAGCGGTGTCCTCCGAAGGGCCGGCCAACCACACGACGCTGCCGCCGATCAGCACCGCAGCAGTGAGCGATGCGGCCGCTAGCCCGAGTACCACCGGACGCCGCCACAGCGGCAGCCGGACCGTGCGGCGGCGGATCCGGGCCAACGCATCCACGCTGGGCAGCACCCGGTCGGCTTCCTCTCGCAGGATCCGGCGGAGGAGCTCCTCGTCCTGGCGGAACCGCTCGTCGTCAGTCATGCCCATTGCTCCAGATAGCTGCGCAGTGCCGCCATGCCACGGGAGGCATGGCTCTTCACGGCACCACGGCTGATCTTCATGGCCTCAGCGATCTCGGCCTCGGACAGGTCGGCGTAATAGCGCAGCATCAGCGTCTCCCGCTGCCGCGCCGGCAGCTGCCGGAGCGCCTCGATGACCGCCTCACCCGCCGCACTGCGCAGCGCGCCGTACTCGGCGCTGGGTGCCTCGAACGGCGCGTCCTCCGGGTGCCGCGCGGCTACCGCCCGCCGGCGCTGGATGGACCGGGTGTTGTGGATCACCGACGTACGCAGGTACGCAACCGCGGCGCTGGGGTCGCGCAGTTTCCGCCACCGCCGGTGCAGCGCCACGAAGGCGTCCTGGACGGCCTCCTCGGCGATCGACTGGTCCCGCAGCAGTAGCGTGGCGAGCCGCACCAGCCCGGCGTAGTGGACGGTGAAGAGCTCGGTAACCATCTGGTCCGCTTCACTGCTGAACGACGTGGCACCGGTCCCCGTGCTCACCGCCCACCCTTCACTCCAGGGCACCGGCGCCGTCCCGCACACGGCGGGCGCACCGATGCTCGCAGGGCAGGCGACGGTCATGTCCTATGGACGCGCTGCCCCTCACCCTGGTTTACGCCGCGACACAGGGTAGACGCGCACGCGCCGTGTTGACGGCGTCCGTACGATGCCGGGCGTGGACGACGCGCCGGACTGCCTGTTCTGCCGGGTCGTCGCCGGGCAGGTACCCGCGACCATCCTGCGGTCGTCGGATCGGGTCCTCGCCTTCCGCGACGTGAACCCGCAGGCACCGACCCACGTACTGGTGATCCCACGTGAACATCACCCGGACGTCGGCAGGCTTGCAGCGGAAGACCCGGACACGCTGGCCGAGCTGGTCCGAGAAGCCGCGCAGATCGCCGCCGACGAGCAGCTCGACGCGTTCCGGCTGGTCTTCAACACCGGATCCGACGCCGGCCAGTCGGTCTTTCACGTGCACGCACACGTGCTCGGCGGCCGGGCCATGCGGTGGCCGCCTGGCTGACCCGGCGGTCTTGATTGCCGGTGGCGGGACGCCGAAAAGCGGGCTGTAAGGCAAACCGCCGGTAGCATTGGGGGTTTCCACGAGCCGAGACCGAAGGGCAGGCGCGAGCAGGCCGTCAGGCCGCCCATGGCCGAGACACCAGGATTCAACCAGCGGGCTCAGCACAAGATCGTCGTCCCGTCGAGCGTGCCAACGGTGAGCCTGCTCGGTTCCGGCGACGAGTTGTTGCGGGTGATCGAGCGGTCCTATCCGGACGTCGACGTGCTGGTCCGCGGCAACGAGATCACCATGACCGGTGACCCGGACCAGATCGCCGAGGCCGAACGTGCGCTCGACGAGATGGTCGCCGTCGTGCGAACCGGTCTGGGGCTGACGCCTGAAGCCGTCGAGCGAACCGTCGCGATGCTGCGCGCGCGCATCGCCGAGCGCCCAGCCGACGTGCTCACCGCGAACATCCTGTCCAACCGCGGCCGGACCATCCGCGCGAAGACGCTGAACCAAAAGCGTTACGTCGACGCGATCGACAAACACACGATCGTGTTCTCGATCGGCCCGGCCGGCACCGGCAAGACGTACCTGGCAGTGGCGAAGGCGGTTCAGGCGCTGCAGGCCAAGCAAGTCACCCGGATCCTGCTCACCCGGCCGGCCGTCGAGGCAGGGGAGCGGCTCGGATTCCTGCCCGGGACAGTCTCGGAGAAGGTCGACCCCTATCTGCGCCCGCTCTACGACGCGCTGCACGACATGATGGATCCGGCGTCGATCCCGCGGCTGATGACCGAGGGCACGATCGAGGTCGCACCGCTCGCGTACATGCGCGGCCGCACGCTCAACGACGCGTTCGTCATACTCGACGAGGCGCAGAACACCTCACCCGAGCAGATGAAGATGTTTCTCACCCGGCTCGGGTTCGGCTCCAAGATGGTGGTCACCGGCGACATCACCCAGATCGACCTCCCGGCCGGCACCGATAGCGGGCTGGTGGTGGTCGAGGGGATCCTCGACGGCATCGAAGACGTCCACTTCTCCCGGATGGAGAGCCACGACGTCGTACGCCACCGGCTGGTCAGCAAGATCGTCGATGCGTACTCGAGGTACGACGCCGACCACGCTGCCGGCAGCCTGGTCTCACCCAGGCCGGACCGGCCGCCACGGCGCGGCGAGCGACGGCGCGTGTCCGGGGGACGCTCGTGACGATCGAGATCAACAACGAGACGGCCACCGAGATCGACGAGAAGGCACTCTCCGACCTGTGCCGGTTCGTGCTCGAGCGGTTGCGCATCCACCCGCAGGCCGAGCTCGCCGTGCTGCTCGTCGACCCGACCACGATGGAGCAACTGCACATGCAATGGATGGACGAGCCGGGTCCAACCGACGTGCTGGCATTCCCGATGGACGAGCTGCGGCCGACCGCCGACGACGACGAGCCGCAGCCCGGGCTGCTTGGCGACGTCGTGCTCTGTCCCGATGTCGCCAGGGAGCAGGCCCGGCACGCCGGCCACTCGGTCGAGGAAGAGCTGCACCTACTTGCGACGCACGGAATCCTGCACCTGCTCGGGTACGACCACGGTGACCCGGCAGAGGAACGCGAGATGTTCAAGAAGCAGGACCAGCTGCTACGGGCGTGGCGCGCACACCGGCGGGTACGGCGATGACCCGCAGCGACGCGTGGTTGCTGGCTGGCGCGGCGGTCCTTGTCCTGCTGGCCGGCGTGGCGGCCATGGCCGAGGCCGCGCTGACCGCCTTCTCCAAGGCGCGGGCGGACGCGCTGCTCGCGGCCGGTCGCCGCGGAGCGCACCGGGTCCGCCGGCTGGTGGAGGACCCCGCGCCCGTGCTGAACACCACGCTGCTGCTGCGGATGGCCGCGGAGATCACCGCCGTGGTGCTGGTGGCCGTGGTGTGCATCGACACGTTGGGCCCGAACTGGCGGGCCGTGCTGGTGGCTGCCGGCTCGATGCTGGTCGTCTCGTTCGTGGTCATCGGGGTGGCGCCGCGCACGGTAGGCCGCCAGCACGCCGAAGCTGTCGCTCTGACGATGGCCGGGCCGCTGCTCACCATCACCCGGGTCCTCGGTCCGCTGCCGTCGTTGCTGATCCTGATCGGCAACGCCCTCACGCCGGGCAAGGGCTTTCGGGAGGGGCCGTTCGCGACCGAAGCCGAGCTGCGCGAGCTCGTCGACCTGGCCGAGGCTGGTCGGGTCATCGAGTCCGAGGAACGGCAGATGATCCACTCCGTGTTCGAACTCGGCGACACATTGGTGCGCGAGGTGATGGTGCCGCGCACCGACGTCGTGTTCATCGAGGCGGACAAGACGCTCCGGCAGTTCCTGACGCTCGCGCTGCGCAGCGGCTTCAGCCGCGTGCCCGTGGTCGGTCCGGCCGGCCTGGACGACGTCGTCGGCATCGCCTATCTCAAGGACGTCGCACGGCGACTGTACGACAACCGCGACGCCGAGACCATCGAGCGGGTCGAGTCGGTGATGCGGCCCGCGCTGTACGTGCCGGACTCCAAGCCGATCGACGACCTGCTGCGCGAAATGCAGGCGCAGCGCACGCACGTCGCCGTGGTCGTCGACGAGTACGGCGGAACCGCCGGCCTGGTCACGATCGAGGACATCCTCGAGGAGATCGTCGGTGAGATCACCGACGAATACGACACCGCCGAAGCCCCGGTGCAGCACCTCGACGACGGTGGCTTGCGGGTGAGTTCCCGGCTGCACGTCGACGACCTGGGCGAGCTGTTCGGGATCCAGCTTTCCGACGACGACGTCGACAGCGTCGGCGGGCTGATGGCGAAGTACCTGGGACGCGTACCGATTCCCGGTGCCGAAGTGGAGGTGGCCGGACTCCGCCTGGTCGCCGAGCGCCCGGCCGGGCGGCGCAACCAGGTTGCCACGATCTTGGTCAGCCGGGCGGAAGAACCTGAAGAGGTTGCGCCCGACCTGATGGTGAACGGCGTAGTGGAGCCGCGGGAACGCGCGTGAGCACACTCGATCCAGAGGACGCCAAACTCGTAACACTTGCCCGGGCTGCGCGCACACGCACCGGTGCGGCCGAGGGCGCAGCCGTGCGTGACGTGGACGGCCGCACGTATGCCGCCGCCTCCGTGATGCTCCCGTCGCTCACCCTCGCCGCGCTGGAAGCAGCCGTCGGCGCCGCCGCCTCCAGCGGCGCGGCGGCACTCCAGGCCGCAGCCGTGGTGACCGCGGCCGCGGACGGCGAGCCGGCCGGCTTGGCCGCTGTGCGCGACCTGGGCGGTGCCGGCGTGCGGGTCCATGTCGCCACCACTGACGGCGTGCTGCGGCACTCGCTCCGGTGATCATGAACACTTCGCCACTGTTTTGGGCAGCAAACCGTACATGATCATGGAGGGCTTCCGGTCGGGGTTCGCGTGCTTTGTCGGCCGGCCCAATGCCGGTAAGTCGACGTTGCTGAACGCTCTGGTCGGCGACAAGGTCGTGATCACGTCCAGCAAGCCACAGACGACCCGGCACGCCATCCGCGGCATCGTGCACCGCGTGGACGGTCAGCTGGTGGTCGTCGACACGCCTGGTCTGCACCGGCCGCGGACCTTG
>JACVRX010000006.1 GCA_014534205.1 Jiangellaceae bacterium | reverse complement strand
GCCCTGGAATGACCACGTTAACCACCCCTGTGGGTACATCACCAGGCCTACAGGCCTGGTGATGTACGGGCACGCATGGTGTACGTGGTCATTCCAGGGCGGTTCCCGGACCGCTGACCTCGGCCGGCGGCGGCATCACCACCAGCACCGACGCGTCAGGGGGCGAGGGTCGTCCGCACCACGGTGGCGAGCCGGCAGGCGACGGCGTGTGCGCGGTCCTCGGTTTCCGCCTCGACCATCACCCGGACCAGCGGCTCGGTCCCCGACGGTCGCAGCAGCACGCGTCCGGTGTCGAAGAGCTCCGCCTCGGCGGCCGCGACCGCGGCCTGCAGCTGCGGCTCGGAGCCAACCCGCGTCTTGTCCACTCCGGGGACGTTGACCAGCACCTGCGGCAGCCGTTGCACCACACCGGCCAGCTCGGCCAGCGACCGGCCCGACTGCGCCACCCATCCGAGCAGATGCCCGGCGGTGAGCAGCCCGTCACCGGTCGTGGCGTGGTCGAGCAGGATCACGTGTCCGGACTGCTCACCCCCCAGCGAGTACCCGCCGGCCCGCATCACCTCCAACACGTACCGGTCGCCCACCGCAGCGTCGACCACACGGATCCCGGCCCGGCGCATGGCCAGCCGGAAACCCTGGTTGGACATCACGGTCGCGACCACGGTGTCCTCGCGGAGCGCACGGGAATCGCGCATCGCCAGCGCCAGCACGGCCATGATCTGGTCGCCGTCGACGACCTCACCGGAGGCGTCGACCGCCAGGCAGCGGTCGGCGTCGCCGTCGTGCGCGATTCCCGCGTCCGCCCGGCCCTCGACGACCAGCCGCTGCAACCGCTGCAGATGCGTCGAACCGCACCCGTCGTTGATGTTCAGACCGTCGGGCTCCGCGAACGCCGGGACCACGTCCGCGCCGAGCCGCCGCAGCGCCTCGGGAGCCGCCCGGTAGGCCGCGCCGTTCGCGCAGTCGACGACCACCCGCAGCCCGTCCAGCGGGTGTGGCACCGATGCCACGACGTGCGAGACATATCGATCGAGCCCCACGGGGTACGGCCGCACCCGACCGACGTCCGCGCCCACCGGCCGTTGCCACGGCTCGCGCAGCCGTGCCTCGATGGCGTCCTCCACCGCGTCGTCCAGCTTGTGGCCGCCTTTGGCGAAGAACTTGATGCCGTTGTCCGGCATCGGGTTGTGGCTTGCGGACAGGACGACTCCGAGGTCCGCATCGGCGAGCGCAGTCAAGTACGCGACAGCAGGCGTCGGCAGCACCCCGGCGAGCAACACGTCCACGCCGGCACTTGCCAGGCCAGCGACCACGGCCGCCTCCAGGAACTCGCCGGAGGCCCTGGTGTCGCGACCGACGACGGCCACCGGCCGGTGACCGGCGAACGCTCCGGTCTCGCCGAGCACATGTGCGGCCGCGACGGAGAGGTCGAGGGCAAGCTCTGCAGTCAGCTCTTCGTTCGCGACACCGCGGACACCGTCGGTCCCGAACAGTCGGCCCACGTCGGCACTCCCATCTGTGGATCCTCGTGGTCGCGCCCGGACGCTAGCTCGAGGCGCACTCTGCGGCTGCCGGTGCGGCCAGGCAGCGTAGGCCCCCGACGGTACGCGCGCGACGCAGAGCCGCTCAGCGCTTGCTGTACTGCGGTGCCTTGCGAGCCTTCTTCAGGCCGGCCTTGCGGCGCTCCTTGACCCGCGCGTCGCGGGTGAGGAAGCCGGCCTTCTTCAGCACCAGGCGGTTGTTGTCCAGGTCGGCGAGGTTGAGTGCCCGGGCCACGCCGAGCCGCAGGGCACCGGCCTGACCGGTGACTCCGCCGCCGTGGACGCGGGCCACCACGTCGTAGCGGCCCTGCAGGCCCAACTCGACGAACGGCGACTCCACCAGCTGCTGGTGCACCTTGTTGGGAAAGTAGGAGTCGAGCGGGCGCCCGTTGATCGACCACTGGCCGGTGCCCGGGGTGAGCCGCACCCGGGCGATGGCTTCCTTCCGCCGGCCGGTGGCGTCGGCGGGCGCGATCGCAGACGACCGCACGGGCGCGGGCGGAGGCGAGACCTCCGGGACCGTGTCGGCCAGCTCGTCGGGCGGCGCGTCGACAGTGGGGTCGGTCATGTCCTCGATTTCGGTCGTCACTGGGTCACCTGGTCGATCTGGAAGGGAACCGGCTGCTGCGCCTGGTGGGGATGATCCGGGCCGGCGTAGACCTTGAGCTTGGAGAGCATGTGCCGGCCGAGCGCACCGCTCGGCAGCATGCCCTTGACGGCCTTCTCCACGACGCGGCGCGGATTCTTCTGCAGCAAGTCGGCGTAGGTCGTGGCGCGCAACCCGCCAGGAAAGCCCGAGTGGCGGTACTCGACCTTGTTCGTGCTCTTGGCGCCGGTCAACGTCACCTTGTCGGCGTTGACCACGATGACGAAGTCACCGGTGTCGACGTGCGGCGCGTAGACCGGCTTGTGCTTGCCACGCAGCAAGATCGCCGCCTGGCTGGCCAGCCGGCCGAGAACGACGCCTTCTGCGTCGATGACGTGCCACTGACGTTCCACGTCAGTGGGCTTCGGGCTGTACGTGCGCACGAGACGGGCCTTCAGTCGATCTGGATGTGGTCGCGGGCACAGCGCACACGATCCGTGTGGCATCGCCCGAGCGATGGTCCAGGGTATCGGCCCGGGTGCCGGGGGGTCAAAACTCAGGGAGAGCGACAATCGGACTGTGAGCACGGCCTTTGTCTAGCGATGTCGGCTGCCGGGTAAGTAACGTCACGACCGTCGTTTCCGGAGGGGCGCTGGAATGTCCGTCCGCCGCGCCGTCGCCGTCCTGCTTCCCGCCGCGCTCGCCTCCGTGCTGGCGGCGCCGCCAGCCCAGGCCGAGCCGAAGCCGCGGGGGGACGACGGATTGATGGCGTTGCCCGCGCTGCGTGCGCCGGTGACCGACGAGAACTTCTACTTCGTCATGGCTGACCGATTCGAGAACGGGTCTTCCGCCAACGACACCGGCGGTCTGGGTGACGACCCGCTGG
This sequence comes from Jiangellaceae bacterium, assembly GCA_014534205.1. Lineage (GTDB taxonomy): Bacteria > Actinomycetota > Actinomycetes > Jiangellales > Jiangellaceae > JACVRX01. The sequence goes on along the minus strand of JACVRX010000006.1, from coordinate 26,859 downwards.
TCTCGGGCTTCGATCCGACAGAGCGCGGGTTCTACAACGGCGGCGACCTCGCGGGGTTGCTCGACCGAATCGATTACATCCAGGGGCTCGGGACGACCTCGATCTGGTTGACGCCGAGCTTCAAGAACAAGGCAGTTCAGCTGGATGGACCGTCCGCCGGCTACCACGGCTACCGGATCACCGACTTCACCCAGATCGACCCGCACCTGGGCACCAACGCCGAGCTGCGTGCGCTGGTCGACGCAGCGCACGCGCGTGGCATGAAGGTCTACTTCGACATCATCACCAACCACACGGCCGACGTGATCGGTTACCTGGAAGGTGCCCGCACCTCCTCCTTCGCAAAAGACGTGGAGCCGTACCGGACTGCGGCCGGCGTGCCGTTCGACGACCGGGATTACGCAGGCGGCGACACCTTCCCGCCGCTGAGCCCGACGGTGTCGTTCCCGTACACACCCGTACTGGATCCGGGTGAGGAAGATCTCAAGGTCCCGGACTGGCTAAACGACGTCACCCTCTACCACAACCGCGGTAACACCACGTTCGTCGGCGAGGACTCGTTTTACGGGGACTTCTTCGGCCTCGACGACTTGTTCACCGAGCACCCCAGAGTCGTCGACGGCATGATCGAAATCTACAAGACGTGGATCGCGGACTTCGGCATCGACGGCTTCCGCATCGACACGATGAAGCACGTCAACGACGAGTTCTGGCAGCGGTTCGGGCCGGAGGTCCTGCAGTTTGCCCACGAGCAGGGCAAACGCGAGTTCTTCATGTTCGGCGAGGTCTTCGACACGACGAAGAGTTTCACGTCGCACTTCAGCACTCACGACAGGATGCAGGCGGTGCTGGACTTCCCGTTCCAGGACGCCGCGCGCAACTTCGCCGCGCGAAGCCTGCCGACGGATCAGCTCACGACCTTCTTCGCCGGGGACGACTGGTACACCGACGCGGATTCGAACGTCTACCAACTGCCCACTTTCCTCGGTAACCACGACATGGGCCGGATCGGGTTCTTCGTGCAGTCGGACAACCCAGGAGCCGGCGACGGGGAGTGGCTGGCCCGCGACCAGCTGGCCCACGAGTTGATGTACTTCTCCCGGGGCAACCCGGTCGTCTATTACGGCGACGAGCAAGGCTTCACCGGGTCGGGCGGCGACCAGCTCGCGCGCCAGACGCTTTTCGCCAGCCAGGTTCCGGACTACCTCGACGACGACTTGCTGGGCACCGATGCGACGCATGCGCAGGACAACTTCGTCCCGTCGCATCCGCTGTACCAGACGATCAGCACACTTGCCGACCTGACGAGGGAGCACCCGGCCCTGCGCGACGGCGCACAGCAGCACCGGTACTCGACGGACGAGGCCGGGATCTACGCGTTCTCCCGCATCGACCGGGACGATCAGCGTGAGTACGTCGTCGCACTCAACAACAGCGAGGAGACGCAGACGGCGGCCATCCCGACGTACGTCGGGAAGCGAAGTTACCTGAGGCTCTACGGCGACGGCCCGCACCGGGTGAAGTCCGGCGCAGCCGCCACGCTGACGTTGAGCGTGCCGCCGCTGTCGGCGGTGGTGTACCAGTCGGCCGGGCGGATTCCGCACTCCAAGTCGGCACCGGCGATCTCGCTCGAGGAGCCAGCTCCTGCTGCCGAGTCCCGCGGCCGGATGCTGGTCTCCGCGGACGTCCGCGGCTCGTCCTTCTACGAGGTCACCTTCTACGCGAAGGTCGGCTCCGGCGATTGGGCGCCGATCGGTACTGACGACACCGCGCCGTACCGGGTCTTCCACGACGTCGGCGCACTGCGGCCGGGCACGCCGCTGGAATACCGCGCGGTCGTGCTCGACAACGGCCGGCACACCGCGACCAGCGAAGCCGAGAGCACAAGCGTTCCGGCCCCTGTGCTGACCATCCAGGCGCCCGCCGAAGGCACGAACGTCCGCGGCACCGTCGAGGTAAGCGCTGTGGCCGATCCGGAACGCGCGACGCACGTGGTGAGCTTCGAGCGGCGGATCGCCGACGGCGAGTGGAATCCGATCGGCACCGACGACTCGTCCCCCGTGTACACCGCATTCGACGTGCTGCCGGCAACCCTCGCCGCCGGCACCGTGATCCAGTACCGGGCCATCCTGACCGAGCCGGACGGCACCAGGGTGACCAGCGCTATCCGTACGGTGAGGTACGCCGGCCCGCCACTCGAGGTGGCCACTTTGCGGTACTTCCGGCCAGCCGGCGACTACGGCGACCCACCGAGCCAGGGCTGCGGCCTGCACATGTGGGGTGACGCGGTCGATCCGGCGGTGCTCGCCCAGATCGCGTGGGACCAGCCGTGGCCACGCACCACGGTCGACGCCGATGGCTGGGCGGTGTACGAGATCCCGCTCATCGACGACACGCAGCCGGTCAACTTCATCATGCACCTGCCGAGCGGAGACACCGTCCCGACGACCCGCGAGCCAGGCGGCGACCGGTCGTTCGTGCCGATCAACAACCCCGCCGTCTGGATCGTGCAGGGAAATCCGACCGAATATACGAGCCCGCCGCCGACCGGGTAGCGCGGCCGCTTAGAGCAGCTCCAGCGAACACAACGCGCGGCTGGAGCGGTTCAGCGGACCCTCGCGACGCGTTCCTCGTCCCACACCGGCTCGGCCGACTCGTACACTCGGCCGTCAGCGCCGAAGACCAGGAACCGGTCGAAGCTGCGCGCGAACCACCGGTCGTGCGTCGCGGCGAGCACCGTACCGGCGAACGTCGCAAGCCCTGCCTCCAGCGCCTCGGCCGACACGACGTCGAGGTTGTCCGTCGGTTCGTCGAGGAGCAACAGCGTCGCCCCGGACAGCTCGAGCAACAGGATCTGGAACCGGGCCTGCTGTCCTCCGGAGAGTGACTCGAACCGCTGCTCGGAGGCATAAGCGAGCTCGTAGCGGTCCAGCGCCTTGCTCGCCTGTTCCCGTGGCATGCCGGCGCGATGACCGTCACCGCGGTGCAGGATCTCGAGCAACGTGCGGCCGAGGAGCTCCGGGTGGTCGTGGGTCTGCGCGAACCACCCGGGGCGGATGCGAGCCCCCAGCCGCGCCGATCCGGTGTGCGCGACTGGCGCGATGCGCAGGTCGTCAACCGGGCTGTGCTCGGGCCCAGGATCGGTGCCGCCGGCGGCGAGCAGCCGCAGGAAGTACGACTTGCCCGAGCCGTTCGATCCCAGCACCGCTACCCGCTCGCCGAACCACACCTCCAGATCGAACGGTTGCATCAACCCGGTGAGTTCCAGCGCCTCGCACACCACCGCCCGTTTGCCGGTGCGCCCACCGGTCAGCCGCATGCGCACGTCCTGCTCGCGCGGTATCGCCTGCGGTGGCCCCGCCTGCTCGAACTTGCGCAACCGGGTGACGGCAGCCTGGTACCGCGACGCCATGGCGTCGTTGGAGGCGGCTTTCTGCTTGTACATGAGCATCAGCGCCCGGAGCTTGGCGTGCTGCTCGTCCCAGCGCCGGCGCAGTTCTTCGAGCCGGGTGAAGCGCTCCCGGCGGGCCGCGTGGTAGCTCGCGAAGCCGCCGCCGTGCACCCAGGCGGTATTGCCGGCCGCGCCCAGTTCCAGCGTGACGACGCGGGTGGCCGTGCGCGCAAGGAGTTCACGGTCGTGGCTGACGTAGAGCACTGTCTTCGGCGACTCGGTGAGCCGCTCCTCGAGCCACCGCTTGGCGGGAACGTCGAGGAAGTTGTCCGGCTCGTCCAGCAGGAGCACGTCGTCCGGGCCCCGCAGCAACGCCTCGAGCACCAGCCGCTTCTGCTCTCCACCGGACAGCGTGTCGAGCGCGCGCCATCGGCACCGCTCGTACGGAACGCCCAGTGCTGTCGTCGTGCAGACGTCCCAGAGCACCTCGGCGTCGTACCCGCCGGCCTCCGCCCATTCGGCCAGCGCGTGGGCGTACGCCATCTGCGTGGGCACGTCGTCGCGATCCATCATGGCGAGCTCGGCCGCAGCCAATTCTGCCGCCGCTGATCGCACCCGCGGCGGCGCTACGGAGAGCAAAAGGTCGTGCACGTCGCCTGCGCCGGGGGCGACGAACTGGCGCATCACGCCGAGACCGCCGCTGCGGATCACCGTGCCGCCGTCCGGGTCGAGCTCGCCCGCGATGATGCGCAGCAGCGTCGTCTTGCCCGACCCGTTCGCTCCGACGAGCGCGACCTTCGCGCCCTCACCCACCCGGAACGAAACCGCGTCGATCAGCACGCGGCCGTCCGGCAGCGTGTGGGAGACGTTGGTCAGCTCGACGTGGCCCACCGGAAACAGTTTGACGTGTCCGGCGGGCAAGCTGCCAACGGGTTTCGGCCGTCCGGACTCGTCGATCGCCGGCCATTTGCTGCCACTACATGCGCCACCAGGCAAGCTCGAAGTCTCGCCTTGTTCTGCACTCGCCGGGGCGTCAGAGCGTGCAGGAAATACCGAGCGCTGACCACTCCGCACTCGCCGAGGACAGCTCGGTCTGCGCGGAGATCAAGTTCTCCAATATTGCGTCCGGGTCGCCTCCGGACTCGGCCGCAAACTGTAGCGAGTTGCTCGCCTCCTCTTCTTGGCCCCTCGCTGATGAAACGTCATCGGGAAGATTCAGCGCGTACAGCTGGTTGACGAAAGCCTGCTGGAAATCGTGCCAAGTCTCCAGGTGTTCCTCCACTCGAGACACGTCTTGCGTTGCGATGGCTTCGTTGATCATGTCGTTGACGCCAACCATCCGGTTTGATCTGCCCTCGCACACGTCGCCGACGCGGGACACGGTTTCCTCGGTAACGCTCCCCGGTGCGCCCCCATCGCCACTGCCACGCGAGATCAGCACATAACCGGTCAGGCCCGCGATTGCAGCGACCAGGACGGAAATCAGGACCCAACGAGCCAATCGCCTCGGCTGCTCTACATCCTCGCTCTCCTTCTCTGGGTGGGGCGGCTGGCGCAGGTCCGCGGGCGGTGCCGGCTGTGCTGCCGGCGGCTGTGGGCTGGCTCTCAAGGCCTGCTCCGCGTAGGCTGAACGGAAGCTCAAACCGGATCTCGGTGGTTTCGCCCACCGGGGACTCAATGACGCGTCCCTCGTAGAGGTCGCCGACTTGGCGCATGAGGACGTCGAAGTCGACATACTGCTGCGCGGCCACGTGCACCTCCTCGAGCGACCATCGCACAACCCAGGGCCATCGTGGTAATCGCTGATGGGAGGCGGCAGCCGGCACGAGAGATACCCGGTCGTCGAGACGCCGGTGTGTGATCGGGCACCACGCTTGCCCGGCTTGACCCGGACGTACAGCGGACAGCAGCAGGCCATGCTCAGCAACGCCGACTGCCGCCGCCCGTCAGGTGATGCCGTGCTTCTTCAGGATCGCCTCGATGTCGGAGAAGTCCTCGTCCTCCGCTGTGGCCGTCACTGGCCGGCTGGCCGGGCGGCTCGCGTCGGGCTTCGCTGTTCGGGCCGCTCGGCGCGGCTCGAGCCGCTGACCAACGACGAACAGCACGGCCGCGACGGCCAGCGCAGCGATGCCCGCCCAGGCCAGCGGGCTCAGCGCGACACCGGCGAGGAACTCCACGATCCCAACGGCTGCGGCGCCGACCAGCAGGAATCCACCCGCGGCGAGTTGCAGGGCGCTGGCCCAGCCTTTGGACTTGGCCCGGCGGAGCGCCAGCAGGATGAGCACCGCACCGACGGCGGCGACGGCGATCGAGACTGCGTCCTGAAGCACGGTTCCAGGCTACGCGTTGCACCCACCCCCGACCATCAGGGTCGTCCCCCGTCCGACCCCGGGGTGTGCGAGTCGCATCAGGTCCGTGAGCCGTTGTGGAATGACCACGTACACCACCCCTACGGGTACGTCACCAGGCCTGCAGGCCTGGTGATGTACGGGCACGGGTGGTGTACGTGGTCATTCCGAAGCGTCCGGTGGATACCCGACGGCTTCCAAGGTGAGCCCGTGCGGCGGCACCACGGTGACGGCCGGGTCGCGCACCTTCGCGGCGAGCAGCTGGGCCGGCCAGTCGATCGGCCGACGCCCGTCGCCGACCGCGAGCAGCGCCCCCACCATCGCCCGCACCTGGTTGTGGCAGAACCCGTCCGCCTCGATGGTGGCGACGGCGAGCCCTTCTTCCGTACGCGCCCAATGCAGCGTGCGGATGGTGCGCACGGTGGACGCGCCTGGCCGGAGACGGCAGAACGCGGCGTAGTCGTGCTCTCCCAGCAGGCCGGCCCCGGCAGCGGCCATGGCGGCGACGTCCACCGCGCGCCGGTACCACAGCACGAACCGCCGGCGCAGCGGGTCGACGCCGTACCCAGCGTCGGAGACCCGGTACGCATAACGGCGCCATAACGCCGAGAATCTGGCGTCGAACCCAGGCGGGGCGACGATGGCCGAGCGCACTCTGACGTCAGGTGGCAGCACGTCCGCAAGCCGCAGCGCCAGGGCGTGTGCCGGCGCCCGTACGGAGCGGCCGGGCACCGCCAGCCACGCGCTCTGTTCGACGTCCGCGTGACACACCTGGCCGGTGGCGTGCACGCCGGCGTCGGTGCGGCCGGCGACGCCGAGTTTCGGCGGCTTGGTCCGCAGCACCCTGCCGAGAGCGGCCTGGAGAACTCCTTGAACGGTGCGCCGGCCAGGCTGTTCCGCCCAGCCGGAGAAGTCGGTCCCGTCGTAGGAGACGTCCAGCCGTAGCCGCAGCGACCGGCCGCCACCGGCGTCAGCGCCAGCGGGTCGCACGGGTCGAACGTCAGGCGTTCTTCGGCTCGCCGGTGTCCGCCTCTTCGGCGGGCAGCTCGGCGAACGTCACGGCGGCTACGTCCGCCGCCGGCTCCGCCCCCGTGGCGGGCCCAACGTCAGCCGTCGGTTCCGCGCCGCCCTCAGCTTCCGCAACAGTGGCCGTCGCCTCGCTCACCACATCGGTCGACTCGGCCGCCGGCTCGGACGTGACGTCGGCCTGCTCGGCCGCCGCGGCCGCCGGCGCCGCGGCGGGTGCCTTCTTCGCTGCGCGCTTGCGGGCGGACCGCCGGGTTGCGGCTTCCGCCTCGGCGACCGCCTGCTCCAGCGGCTCGACGAGTTCGATCACGGCCAACGGCGCGTTGTCGCCCTTGCGCGGCCCGATCTTCACGATCCGGGTGTAACCACCGTTGCGGTTGCCATACCGGGGACCGATCTCGGTGAACAACGCATGCACGACGCCCTTGTTCCCGATCACCCGCAGCACCTGGCGGCGCGCATGCAGGTCACCGCGCTTGGCCTTGGTGATCAGGCGCTCCGCGACCGGGCGCAGCCGCCGGGCCCGGGTCTCGGTCGTGGTGATCCGGCCGTGCTCGAACAGCGCGGCGGCCAGGTTGGCCAGGATGTGCCGCTCGTGCGCGGGCGAGCCGCCCAGCCGGGCACCCTTCGTCGGGGTCGGCATGCCTCTCTCTCCTCTTCCAGACCTGAGTGACCAGGTCGGGGGGCGGGTCGTGCGGGGGGCCGCAGCCTCCGCCGGGGGTTCACGGTGGCCGGAGGCCCCCGCGGGTAGTTCTTCGGGGGTTCACGGGGTCGGAGCCCCCGCGGGTATTAGTACTGCTCGTCCTCGGCGTACGACTGGTCGTCGTCGCCATAGCTGTCCACGGCGGCGATCGGGTCGAAGCCGGGAGCGCTGTCCTTCAGGCCCAGACCCATCGTCGCGAGCTTCGCCTTTACCTCATCGATCGACTTCTGCCCGAAGTTGCGGATGTCGAGCAGGTCCGCCTCGCTGCGGGAGATCAGCTCGCCCACGGTGTGGATGCCCTCGCGCTTGAGGCAGTTGTACGACCGCACGGTGAGCTGAAGGTCCTCGATCGGCAGCGCCAGGTCGGCCGCGAGCTGCGCGTCGACCGGCGACGGACCGATCTCGATGCCTTCGGCCTCGACGTTGAGCTCACGGGCCAAGCCGAACAGCTCGACCAGCGTCGTGCCCGCCGACGCGACCGCGTCCCGCGGGCGCATGGACGGCTTCGTCTCCACGTCGACGATGAGCTTGTCGAAGTCGGTACGGCCTTCGACTCGGGTCGCCTCGACCTTGTACGTCACCTTCAGAACCGGAGAGTAGATCGAGTCAACCGGGATGCGGCCGATCTCGGCATCGGCGCGCTTGTTCTGCACCGCCGAGACGTAGCCACGGCCGCGCTCGACCGTGAGTTCCATCTCCAGCTTGCCGTGGCCGTTGAGCGTGGCGATGTGCACGTCCGGGTTGTGCACCTCGACGCCTGCCGGCGGTGCGATGTCGGCCGCGGTGACCGCGCCCGGACCCTGCTTGCGGAGGTACATCGTGACCGGTTCGTCGTGCTCGGACGAGACGACGAGTTCTTTGAGGTTGAGGATGATGTCGGTGACGTCCTCCTTGACCCCGTCGATCGTGCTGAACTCGTGCAGCACGCTGTCGATCCGGATGGACGTGATCGCTGCACCAGGGATGGACGAGAGCAGCGTGCGGCGCAGCGAGTTGCCGAGCGTGTAGCCGAAGCCCGGCTCGAGCGGTTCGATGACGAACTGCGACCGGGAGTCGGCGACACGCTGCTCGTCGATGATGGGACGCTGGGTGATGAGCACTGAGGTTTCCTTTCCGCGACGCCCGCTATATGACGGTCGCGATCAGGGCTTACTTGGAATAGAGCTCGACGATGAGCTGCTCCTTGATGTCCAGGTCGATCTGCTGCCGGACCGGGAGCTGGTGGACGAGGATGCGTAGCTGGCCGGGCAGGACCTCCAGCCAGGCAGGGATGGGACGTTCGCCGTGCGTCTCGCGGGCGATGATGAACGGCGTCATCTCCTGTGACTTCGGGCGCACGTCGATGACGTCGTGCGGCTGCACGCGGTACGACGGGACGTTGACCTTGCGCCCGTTGACCAGGAAATGGCCGTGTACCACGAGCTGCCGGGCGTGCCGCCGGGTCCGCGCGAAGCCGGCGCGGTACACCACGTTGTCGAGCCGGGACTCCAGGATCTGCAGCAGCGCCTCACCGGTCTTGCCCTGCGTCCGGTTCGCTTCCTCGTAGTAGCCGCGGAACTGCTTCTCCAGGATCCCGTAGGTGTGCCGCGCCTTCTGCTTTTCGTGCAGTTGCAGGCGGTACTCGCTTTCCTTCTGCCGGCCACGGCCGTGCTGGCCCGGTGGGTATGGGCGCTTCTCGTATGCCTTGTCGAAGCCGACGAGGTCGACGCCTAGCCGCCGGGACTTCTTGGTGATGGGACCGGTGTAACGGGCCATGTCGTGCCTGTTTCTCCTCTGGTCTTCGTCGGTGTCTGCGATCAGACCCGGCGGCGCTTCGGCGGGCGGCAGCCGTTGTGTGCCTGCGGAGTGACGTCGGCGATGGAGCCGACCTCAAGGCCGACGGCCTGCAGCGAGCGGATAGCCGTCTCGCGCCCCGAGCCGGGGCCCTTGACCAGCACGTCCACCTTCCGCATGCCGTGCTCCTGGGCGCGGCGGGCGGCCGCCTCGGCGGCCATCTGTGCGGCATACGGCGTGGACTTGCGCGAGCCCTTGAAACCCACCTGGCCGGCGCTTGCCCACGAGATCACGTTGCCCTGCGGGTCCGTGATCGACACGATCGTGTTGTTGAACGTGCTCTTGATGTGCGCGACGCCGTGGGCGACGTTCTTCTTCTCTTTGCGGCGGACCTTGGTAGTGGTCTTCGCCGGGGCCTGACGGCTCTTCGGAGGCATCAGCGGTGTCCCTTGCTCGAGTTGGCTGCGGGGAAGTGCGCGGCGCTCACTTGCCGACCTTCTTCTTGCCGGCGACGGTCTTGCGCGGGCCCTTGCGGGTGCGCGCATTGGTGTGCGTGCGCTGACCGCGCACCGGTAGGCCGCGGCGGTGCCGAATGCCCTGATAGCTGCCGATCTCGACCTTGCGCCGGATGTCGGACTGGACCTCCCGGCGCAGGTCGCCCTCCACCTGGTAGTGGGCCTCGATCCAGTCGCGGAGCTTGACCAGGTCGTCGTCGCTGAGGTCGCGAACCCGCAGGTCAGGGCTGACGCCGGACTGCTTCAGTGTCTCGAGTGCCCGGGTACGGCCGATGCCGAAGATGTAGGTGAGGGCGACCTCCAGCCGCTTGTCGCGCGGGAGGTCGACGCCGACGAGTCGGGCCATGCTGGCTGCTGGTCTCCTTCGTGCTCGTTGAGCCTTGAGTGGTCAGCCCTGCCGCTGCTTGTGCCGCAGGTTCTCGCAGATCACCATGACCCGGCCGTGGCGGCGGATCACCTTGCACTTGTCGCAGATCGGCTTGACGCTCGGCTTGACCTTCATCGTTGTCTCCGTCGGGCAGACGTGCTGGTCGTTCACTTGTAGCGGTAGACGATGCGTCCGCGAGTGAGGTCGTAGGGGCTGAGCTCCACCACCACGCGGTCCTCGGGAAGGATCCGGATGTAGTGCTGGCGCATCTTGCCGGAGATGTGGGCGAGAACCTTGTGGCCGTTGGACAGTTCGACCCGAAACATGGCGTTCGGGAGGGATTCGACCACGGTGCCTTCGATCTCGATGACCCCATCCTTCTTCGGCATAGCCTCCGCGTTTCTACAGTGGTTTCTCTCGTGCTGGTGGGTGGTTTGTTAGAAGCGCCACTGGGTGCAGCCACGTCGACGCACCCGTCCTCCCATCGAGAGGACCAGCCGCGGGCACGACGAGCCAGGCCACAGTGGGCCAGCGCACGAGTTTACGGCACGCGGTGGCGCCGATGCCAACCGGTCCTGACCGGCGGAGACCCACGCTTGGCAGCCCGGATAACTTCCTGACCGCGGCCGATCTCCGCAGCCACCCTGACGCCCGGACCGCCGACTCGGCAGCCCGGGCAACACGCTGACTGAGCGGATGCCGGCCGAAGCCCTGACAGGTCGCCGTCAGCGCGGCCCGCGGCCGATGGACCGGTTCACCATGGTGAGCCCGAGCAGCACGGCGCCCCACGGTCCGGCCACCCATATCGGCCAAAAGTGCTGAAGGTCGCCACTGCTGATGGACACCAACAGCCAGATCACCACGTTGACGGACACCACCATGCCCCAGATCCACCATCCCACTTGCAGGGGGCGCCACAAGCCATGGTGAACCTGGGGGGGCACCGGGCGGGGCGCGGGCGTTGACGGGAGTCTCGGCGCCGGTGCGCGCGCTGGTCGGGGCAGGTCCGCGACCAGCCGGTCGAGCTCGGCGTAGGTGCGCGCCTCGTAGGCGGCGCCCAGTCGTTCCAGCAGTTCGTCTTGGCTCAGCCGACCTTCGGCATGGGCGTCACGGAGAACCTCGGCGACTCGGTCTCGGTCGGCGTCGGATGCGCGCATCTCTGCTCGCTCGGCCATGAGCCCAGTATCGCGATTCAGCGCTGACGGGGGGATCCGGGATCGCCCTGATCTGGCATGGGCTGAAGCCATCACGTGGTCATTCCAGAACGGCAAGCTGTCACGCCGTGGCGGGAGTGGGGACGCCGAGCGAGCCGAGCGGGGCGGCGCCACCGTCGAACGCGGTGAGCACCCATGGTCCCGCCGACGTGACCGCGACAGTGTGCTCGAAGTGCGCAGCCAGCGAGCGGTCAGCGGTTGCCACCGTCCAGCCGTCGTCGCCGAGCACCGTGTCCGGGCGCCCCATGGTGATCATCGGTTCGATGGCAAGGACCACGCCGGGCACCAGCTTCGGGCCACGCCCCCCGGCGCGATAGTTGAGGACGTAGGGGTCTTGGTGCATCTCGGTGCCGATGCCGTGCCCGCCGTACTCCCTGACGATCCCGTAGTCGCTGTGTCGGCGGACGTGACGTTCGATGGCGGCGCCGATGTCACGTAGCCGGTTGCCCACTTGCATGGCGGCGATGCCCGCCCAGAGGGCGCCCTCGCCCACCTCGAGCAGCCGCGCGGCCGCGTCCTCGACAGTCCCCACCGGCAGCGTGACGGCCGCGTCGCCGTGCCAGCCGTCCAGGATCGCCCCGCAGTCGAGGGACACGACGTCACCCTCGGCCAGCCGCCGGTCCCGCGGGATCCCGTGGACGATCTCTTCGTTGACCGATGCGCAGATCGTCGCCGGAAACGAGTTGTGGCCGGCACCGGGCGGCACATAGCCCACACCGGCTACGTAATGCAGGAACGACGGCACCGCGCCGCGAGACCGGATCTCGCTCTCGGCCAAGGCGTCCAGCTCACGGGGCGTCACCCCTGGTCGAACTGCCGCCTGCACTGCGGCCAGCGCCGCGGCGACGACCAGCCCGGCCGCACGCATCTTCTCGACCTCGGCCGGAGTCTTGAGCTGGATCACGCTTGGCCGGGCTCCTCGACCGAGGAGAACTCCGCACCGTCGTTCACCGCGGCGAGCACCCGGGTCGCGACCGTGGAGACCGGCCCCACGCCGTCGACTCGGGTCAGCAGGCCGCGGCCGTCGTAGATCTGCGCCAGTGGCTCGGTCTCCCGGGCGAACAGTTCCAGCCGGTGCCGGATGACCTCTTCGGTGTCGTCAGAGCGGCCCTCGGCCTCGGCCCTGCGCAGCAACCGGCGCACGACCTCCTCGACGTCGACCACGAGCATGATGACGGCGTCGAGCTTGGCACCCTGCCCGGCGAGCACGTCGTCGAGGAAGTCGACCTGCGAGACGGTCCGCGGGTAGCCGTCCAGGATGAAGCCGGTCGCGGCGTCGGGACGGGACAGGCGCGAGCGCACCATCGCGTTCGTGACCGAGTCCGGCACGTACTCGCCGCGTAACATGTACTTCTTCGCCTCGACGCCCAGCGGCGTCGCCGCCGCGACGTTGGCGCGGAAGATGTCGCCGGTGGAGATCGCGGGAATGCCGAGGTGAGCGGCCATGATGGCCGCCTGGGTGCCCTTGCCGGAGCCCGGCGCACCCATCAGCAACAGCCGCTTCACCGCAGGAACCCCTCGTAGTTGCGCTGTTGCAGCTGGCTCTCGATCTGTTGCACCGTCTGCAGGCCCACCCCGACCATGATCAGGATGCTGGTACCGCCGAACGGGAAGTTCTGGTTGGCCTCCACCAGCACGAACGCCACCAGCGGGATGAGCGAGATCAAGCCCAGGTACACCGAGCCCGGCGCGGTGAGCCGGGTGAGCACGTAGTCCAGGTACTCCTCGGTGGGCCGACCGGCCCGGATGCCGGGAATGAACCCGCCGTATTTCTTCATGTTGTCGGCGACGTCCTTGGGGTTGAACGTGATGGACACGTAGAAGTACGTGAAGAACACGATCAGCACGAAGAACGTCACCATGTACAGCCAGTGCTCGCCGGTGGTGAAGTTGTTCTGGATCCACACCGCCCAGTCGGACTCCTGGTTGAACTGGCTGATCAGCAGCGGCACGTAGAGCATCGAGGACGCGAAGATGACCGGGATCACACCGGCTTGGTTGATCTTCAACGGGATGTACGTCGACGAGCCGCCGTACATCCGCCGGCCGACCATCCGCTTGGCGTACTGCACTGGGATACGCCGCTGCGACTGCTCGATGAGCACGACGAGCGCCACGACGACCAGCCCGACCAGCGCCACGATCGTGAAGGTCGGCCAGCCCTCCGACACCTGGATCTGCCACATCGCGGTCGGGAATGTGGCGATGATCTGAGTAAAGATCAGGATCGACATGCCATTGCCGACACCGCGGTCGGTGATCAGCTCGCCGAGCCACATGATGACACCGGTGCCGGCTGTCATCGTGATGATCATTACGGCGATGGTGCCCACCGACGAGTCCGGCACGACCTCCTCGGGGCAGTTCGGGAACAGCTGCCCGCTGCGCGCCAGCGCGACGATCGTCGTCGCCTGCAGCACTGCCAGCCCGATGGTCAGGTACCGGGTGTACTGGGTGATCTTCGCCTGTCCGGCCGAACCCTCCTTGCGCAGCACCTCCAACCGCGGAATCACGGCGGTGAGCAGCTGCAGGATGATGCTCGCCGTGATGTACGGCATGATTCCCAGCGCGAACACCGCGAGCTGCAGCAGGGCGCCGCCCGAGAACAGGTTGAGCATGCCGTAGACGCCCGCGTTGCCGGCGAGCTCCACGCAGGTGTTCACGGCACGCACGTCGACACCCGGCGTCGGCAACACCGAGCCCAACCGGAACAGCACGATGATGCCGAGGGTGAACAGCATCTTCTTGCGTAGGTCGGGCGTGCGGAACGCCCGAGCGAACGCGGTGAGCACTGACTTCCCTCCTGCGCGCCGCTGACCCGGCGCCGCCACCGGCCCGGCGAGGCCGACTGGTTCGTGACGATAACACCCGGGTCTAGCCCGGCTACGCGCTGTGCCTCAGCCTAACGACACGGCGGGTTCGCACCCGCTGAGCCCCCGGTTATCCGGTAATGAGCCACCATACGTGTTTACCCAGGTAAACGGACCTTTCCCCGTTCGGCTGGTACCGCCTGGCGAGCGTCCGTAGGTTGAACGGGGCAGCGGCACCGCCCAGGGCAGCAACACCAGTGCGCCAACACCGGGACGGCCCCTCGGCACCCTGTGTGGAGGGCGGCACCGTGTCTGGAATCGTTGCATTCGACGATCCGACCAACCTGGCGGAGCTGCTCATCGCCGCAAGGCTTTCGACTCGCCGTCGCTGCCGGCCGACGACCCGCCGCCCGCGGCGCGCATCCGCCACGCGATCCGTGTCCACGACGGAGACGTCGAGCCCTGACCTGCTTCCTCCCACGCAGCGGTGACACCTGGTGTGCCAGCCCGGTGCGCCTCGACGCGCTCGTGGCACACGGCTACCCAGTGCTGGTCGGTAGTACTGCGGCTACGCCAACCCGGGGGTTCCGGGGGCTCGGGCTCCCCCTGGCGTCCGGCACCTCGTCGGGGTGCGCCCTCCGTCCCCCGGGCAGGGCGCGTTGCGTTCCTGTGCCCGCCGCGCTGGATTTCGTGACGTCATGCCAAGGGAAGAGCCGTCAGCCGCCGCGAGCAAGCGGCGCGAAGAGATCCACGACGTTGCCGTCTGGATCGCGCAATTGCGCGTACCGCTGACCCCAGAAGGCATCCCATGGCTGCTTGTAGGCGGTGCCACCCGCCTGGAGAAGGTCACGGTACGTCTGGTCGACGTCCTCCGGCGAATCGCACCGGAAGGCAACGGCGATCCGATGCCCCCCGGACGGCGGCGACCAGCTCGGGTCGAACGACCGGATCGTGTCCTCGGTGTCGATCGCAAACCGGAGGCCGCCCGGCAGGGTCACCTCGACGTGGCCGTCCGACTCCGCTCCGGGATCGTCTGAAAAGGCGATTCCGAGTCGTCGGTAGAAGGCAACCGCTCGGGCAAGGTCCGAGACGATCACTCCGACGAGATCTGGCTTCGGCATGCCCACATCATGGCACCCGGGAGGTGACGTAGGCGTTCACGGGAAGCGTTGTCACTCGGGCTGGGACGCCTAAATGCTGGGACGCCTAAATGCGGGGCCGCCGAAGTTGCCGAAGCAGAGCCGTAGCACAGTAGTCACGGCCACGGCGGCACCTTTGCGACTAGCCCGGATACGAGTGAAACCGGTGCGTTCGCTGGTCGGGACCCGACGCCACCAAGTAGGCGCCGCTGGCCTCGCCGGGGTCTCCACGCAGGAACTATTCGACGTCGTCGAGGCACATCGGGGTAGCCCCGCAACGACCCCGCTGGACCTGGGGTCGATCACCCGGTCAGCCGGGTCGCCGCCCTAGAGCTCGGTAGCGGAACCCCCGGCGGCGGTGATCTTCTCCCGGGCCGAGGTCGAGAACGCGTGCGCGCTCACGTGCAGGGAGGTCGACACGTCACCCGTGCCGAGCACCTTGACCGGCCGGCCCGCGCGCACGGCGCCCTTCGCGACCAGGTCGGGCACGGTGACCTCGCCGCCGTCCGGGTAGAGCGCCGAGAGCCGGTCCAAATTCACCACCTGGAACTCGACCCGGAACGGGTTCTTGAAGCCCTTCAGCTTCGGCACCCGCATGTGCACCGGCATCTGGCCGCCCTCGAACGTCGCGGGGATCTGCGCCCGCGCCTTGCTGCCCTTGGTGCCCCGGCCCGCGGTCTTGCCCTTCGACGCTTCGCCGCGACCGACGCGGGTCTTCGGCGTGCGGGCACCGGGAGCCGGCCGCAGGTGGTGTGGCTTCAACGGGGAGTCGGCCACGTCAGTCAACCTCCTCGACGGTGACCAGATGCGCGACGGCACGCACCATGCCGCGGACCTCCGGGCGGTCCTCCTTGACGACCTCGTCGCGAATCCGGCGCAGCCCGAGCGAGCGTAGTGTCTCCCGCTGCGCCGCCGTCCCCCCGATCGCGCTGCGCACCTGGCGCACCTTGAGCCGGCTCACGACGCCGCCCCGGCGCGGGCCCGCAGCAGCGCCGGCGGTGTGACCTCGTCGACCGGCCGGTTGCGCCGCCCCGCCACCTGTTCCGGCCGCTCCAGCTTCTTCAGCGCGTCGACCGTGGCGTGCACGATGTTGATCGCGTTGGAGGAGCCAAGCGACTTGCTCAGCACGTCCCGGACGCCTGCGCACTCCAGCACCGCCCGCACCGGCCCGCCGGCGATCACGCCGGTTCCCGGCGATGCCGGCCGCAGCAGCACCACGCCGGCCGCCTTCTCGCCCTGGACGGGGTGCGGGATGGTGCTTTGGATTCGCGGGACCTTGAAGAACTGCTTCTTCGCCTCCTCGACGCCCTTCGCGATGGCAGCGGGCACCTCCTTGGCCTTGCCGTAGCCGACACCGACGGTGCCGTCGCCGTCGCCGACGACGACGAGCGCGGTGAAGCTGAAGCGCCGTCCACCGCGCACGACCTTCGCGACCCGGTTGATCGCAACGACCCGTTCCAGGAACGTCGTGCGGTCGGCCCCGCCGTCGCGACGCGCGTCGCGGTCCCGGCGCTCCCGCCGCTCGCCGCCTGCGCCACCGCGGCGCTGGGGTTCAGTCATTCGTCTTCTCCCTCGATGTGATCTAGAGCGTCAAGCCGCGGCCGCGGGCACCGTCGGCGACTGCCGCCACGCGGCCGTGGTACCGGTTGCCCGCGCGATCGAACACCACACTGTCGATGCCCGCCTTCATGGCCCGCTCGGCGACGAGTTCGCCGACCCTGCGCGCCTTGGCCGTCTTGTCCGCGGTCAGGGCACGCAGGTCGGCCTCCATGCTGGACGCCGAGACGAGGGTGCTCCCGGTGGTGTCGTCGACCACCTGTGCCACGATGTGCCGCAGCGACCGGGTCACGACCAGTCGTGGGCGCTGCGGCGTTCCGGTGACCTTGGTGCGGACGCGCAGGTGCCGGCGAGCCCGGGCGGCGGCCTTGTCGTCGTGTCGACGGCGGGCAGAGATCTGGATGCCCATTACTTCTTGCCTGCCTTCCCGGCCTTGCGACGTACCTGCTCTCCCGCGTACCGGATGCCCTTGCCCTTGTACGGCTCCGGCTTGCGCAGCTTGCGGATATTCGCCGCCACCTCGCCAACCTTCTGCTTGTCGATACCCTGCACCGAGAAGCGAGTGGGCGTCTCGACGATGAACGTGATGCCTTCGGGCGGCTCCACCACGACCGGATGGCTGAACCCGAGCGCGAACTCCAAGTTCGGTCCCCGGGCGGTCACCCGGTAGCCCACACCGACGATCTCCAGCCGCTTCTCGTAGCCCTGCGTGACGCCGGTGACCATGTTCGCCAGCAGCGTGCGGGTGAGCCCGTGCAGCGCCTTGCTCTCGCGCTCGTCGTCGGGGCGGCGCACGGTGAGCATGCCGTCGGTGCGCTCCAGCTCCATCGTCGCTGGCAACGTGTGCCGCAGCGTGCCCTTCGGCCCGTTGACCGTGACGTCACGGCCGTCGATGGCAACGTCCACATCCGCCGGGACGGAGATGGGCAGCTTGCCGATGCGCGACATTGCGGTCCTCCTCCCGTCACCAGACGTAGGCGAGGACTTCCCCGCCTACGCCGAGCTTTCCCGCTGACCTGTCCGTCTGCAGGCCGTGCGACGTCGAGATGATCGCCACGCCGAGGCCGCCGAGCACCTTGGGCAGGTTGGTGGACTTCGCGTAGACCCGCAGCCCGGGCTTGCTCACCCGGCGCACTCCGGCGATGGACCGCTCCCGGTTCGGGCCGTACTTCAGCGTCAGCACGAGCGTCTTCTGGACTGGCTTCTCCGCGCTCTGCTCGATCCGCCAGGACGCTATGAAGCCCTCGCGCCGGAAAATCTCGGCAATATGCGACTTCAGCGTGCTGTACGGCATGGACACCGTCTCGTGGTACGCCGCATTCGCGTTGCGCAGACGCGTCAGCATGTCTGCGATCGGGTCGGTCATCGTCATGTCGGTGCTGCTTTCCCGCCGCGGTTTCGCTGTCTCGACCTTCGGCGATCGTTGGTTCCAGTTCGTTGTCTTGTTCAGTTCTTGGTTCGGGGGCTCGCAGAAGTCAAAGCCCCGCGGGTGAGCGGTTGTAGGGGCGGAGCGCCCGCAGGTGATGCCTATTCAGTTCTCGGGGGCGGGGTTCGCAGGGGCCGAGCCCCCGGCGGGTGGTTCTACTACCAGCTGGATTTGGTCACACCGGGCAGTTCGCCGCGGTGCGCCATTTCCCGTACGCAAATCCGGCACAGGCCGAACTTGCGGTACACCGACCGCGGCCGGCCACAGCGCTGGCAGCGGTTGTAGGCGCGGACCGCGAACTTCGGCTTCGCCTTCGCCTTGTTGACCAGAGCCTTCTTCGCCATCAGTTCGTTGCCCTTCTCATGAACAGGTGCAGTTCGCAGTCGTCCACAGCGGCGAAGTGTTCTTGGTCATGGAGATCGGTCTGCCTGTTCACTCCGTCACTGCTCCCGGAACGGGAAGCCGAGCAGCCGCAGCAGCGCCCGGCCCTCTTCGTCGGTCCAAGCAGTCGTCACCACGGTGATGTCCATGCCGCGGATCCGGTCGATGCTGTCCTGGTTGACCTCGTGGAAGACCAGCTGCTCGGTAAGCCCGAACGTGTAGTTGCCCCGGCCGTCGAACTGCTTGGGCGACAGGCCGCGGAAGTCGCGGATGCGCGGCAGCGCGACCGACGTCAGCCGGTCGAGGAACTCCCACATCCGGTCGCCGCGCAGCGTCACGTGGGCGCCGATCGGCATGCCGGCACGGAGCTTGAACTGCGCGATGGACTTGCGCGCTTTGGTGACCGCGGGCTTCTGCCCGGTGATCGCCGCGAGGTCGCGTACCGCACCCTCCATCAACTTCGCGTCGCGTGCCGCATCGCCGACACCCATGTTCACGACGACCTTGCTGACCGTCGGAACCTCCATCAAGTTGCGCACCGCGAACTGCTCGCGCAACGCCGGCACCACCTCGTCGAGGTACCGCTGCTTGAGCCGCGGCTGCGCACGAGTCTGCATCGTGGTCATCAGACGTCCTCACTGGTGCGCTTCGCGAACCGGACTTTGTTGCCGTTCTCGTCGACCCGGTATCCGACCCGGCTGGCGACCGTTTTCTTGGTCCCGTCGAGCTCGACTTCTACCGCGAGCATCACGTTGCTCACGTGGATCGGCGCTTCCTGGTGCACGATCCCGCCGGACTTCGCCCCGCGGGCGCTGCGCACCACCTTCGTGTGCTTGGTGATCCGGTTCACGCCCTCGACCAGCACCCGCTCCTGCTTCGGATAGGCGGCGAGCACCGTTCCGATGGCACCCTTGTCCTTGCCGGCGACGACGACCACGGTGTCGCCCTTCTTGATTCGCATCGTCAGAGCACCTCCGGGGCAAGCGAGATGATCCGCATGAACCGCTTCTCCCGCAGCTCGCGGCCCACCGGACCGAAGATGCGGGTGCCACGCGGGTCGCCGCCGTCCCTGATGATCACGGCCGCGTTCTCGTCGAAGCGGATGTACGAGCCGTCCGGCCGGCGACGTTCCTTGTTCGTCCGGACAACGACAGCCTTCACGACCTCGCCCTTCTTCACGCTGCCGCCCGGGATGGCGTCCTTGACCGTCGCGACGATGACGTCCCCGATCCCGGCATAACGCCGACCGGACCCGCCGAGCACCCGGATGCACAGCAGCTGCTTGGCGCCGGTGTTGTCGGCCACGCGGAGGCGGGACTCCTGCTGGATCACTTTGCCTTCTCCAACACCTCAACAACCCGCCAGCGCTTGGTGGCCGACAGCGGGCGGGTCTCCATCAGCAGCACCCGGTCGCCCACCACGGCGGAGTTGTTCTCGTCGTGTGCGTTTAGCTTGCTGGTGCGGCGGACGACCTTGCCGTACAGCGGGTGCTTGAACCGGTCCTCGACGGCGACCACGACGGTCTTGTCCATCTTGTCGCTGACGACCCGGCCCTCGCGGATCTTGCGGAACCCGCGCTTCGCGGCGGTCTTCTGGTCGGTCACTGCGGTGTCTTTCCTGCTCGTCGGGCTCATGCGGCACCGCCCGCGGCAGCGCCGGTGTCGTCGACCAGCGTGGTAATGCCGAGCTCCCGCTCGCGCATGATCGTGTAGATGCGCGCGATGTCGCGGCGCACGGCGGTGAGCCGGCCGTGGCTTTCCAGCTGGCCGGTGGCGGCCTGGAAGCGCAGGTTGAACAACGCCTCCTTGGCCTTGTGTAGTTCCTCCACCAGGTCGGCGTCGGACATGGCGCGCAGCGCCGCGGCGGTGAGGTCCTTGGATCCGATCGGCATCGCTTACTCACCTGCCTCCCGAGTCACGATGCGGGCCTTCATCGGTAGCTTGTGGATGGCGCGGGTGAGCGCTTCGCGGGCGACCTTCTCGTTCGGGTAGGAGAGCTCGAACATCACCCGGCCCGGCTTCACGTTCGCGACCCACCACTCTGGCGAGCCCTTGCCGGAGCCCATCCGGGTCTCTGCCGGCTTCTTCGTCAGCGGCCGGTCCGGATAGATGTTGATCCAGACCTTGCCGCCGCGGCGGATGTGCCGGGTAATGGCGATCCGGGCCGCCTCGATCTGCCGGTTCGTGACGTAGTGGCCCTCTACCGCCTGGATGCCGTACTCGCCGAACGCGAGCGACGTGCCGCCCTTGGCCATCCCGCGTCGCGTCGGGTGGTGCTGCTTGCGGTGCTTGACCTTGCGTGGGATGAGCATGCTCAGCCCTCCCCACCCTCGGGTGCGGCGCCCACCGGCACCTGCGCGTCGGCGCCTCCGGCGGATTCGGGCCGGCCCTCGCGGGCCGGGCGGCGGCGCTCTGGGCGCCGGCGCTGCTGCGCTACCCGGGCCTGGGCAGCCTGCGCCTCGCGCTCGGCCCGGGTGCCGGCGACGTCACCCTTGTAGATCCAGACCTTGACACCGATCCGGCCGAACGTCGTCTTCGCCTCGTACGAGCCGTAGTCGACGTCGGCGCGCAGCGTGTGCAGCGGAACCCGACCCTCACGGTAGAACTCTGACCGACTCATCTCCGCGCCGCCGAGCCGGCCCCCGCACTGCACCCGGATGCCCTTGGCGCCCGCCCGCATGGCGCTCTGGATCGCCTTGCGCATGGCGCGGCGGAACGCCACCCGGGCGGAGAGCTGCTCTGCCACGCCCTGGGCCACCAGCTGCGCGTCCACCTCCGGCTGCTTGACCTCGAGGATGTTGAGCTGAACCTGCTTGCCGGTGAGGTGCTCGAGCTCGGTGCGCAGCCGGTCGGCCTCCGCACCGCGACGGCCGATGACGATGCCGGGCCGCGCGGTGTGCAGGTCGACGCGGACCCGGTCGCGGGTGCGCTCGATCTCGACCTTGGAGATGCCGGCACGTTCCATGCCCTTGCTCATGAGCTTGCGGATCGCGACGTCTTCGGTCACGTAGTCGCGGTACCGCTGGCCGGACGCGGTGCTGTCGGCGAACCAGCGGCTCTGGTGGTCCGCGGAGATCCCGAGCCGGAAACCGTGCGGGTTGATCTTCTGGCCCACTAGCGGGTCCCTCCTCTCGGGCGGGCCGGGCGGCCCGTAGGCCGCACCGGTGCCCGGTCCTCCACGACCACGGTGATGTGGCAGGTGCGCTTGTTGATCCGGTACGCGCGCCCCTGGGCCCGCGGCCGGAACCGCTTGATCGTCGGGCCGTCGTCGACGTATGCCTGCGCGACGACGAGCGACTCGCGGTCCGCGTCACCGAGGTCGGCGGCGTTCGCCATCGCGCTCTGGAGTACCTTGCGGACCGGCTCGGCGGCCACCTGCGGCGCGAATTCCAGCAGCGCGGCCGCCTCGTCGGCCTTCATCCCGCGGATGACGTCGACGACACGACGCGCTTTCATGGGCGTGACGCGGACGTACCGCGCCTGTGCCCTCGCTTCCATCACGACTCCTCGATCTCCTACCCGGCCCTCTTACCGCCGCCGCGCGCGGCGGTCGTCCTTCTCGTGACCGCGGAAGGTCCGAGTCGGTGCGAACTCGCCCAGCTTGTGGCCGACCATCGACTCGGTGACGAACACCGGAACGTGCTTGCGCCCGTCGTGCACGGCAATGGTGTGCCCGATCATGTCCGGCACGATCATGGAACGGCGCGACCAGGTCCTGATCACGTTCTTGGTGCCCTTCGCGTTCTGCGCCTCGACCTTCTTGGCGAGGTGCTCGTCCACGAACGGGCCCTTCTTCAGGCTGCGCGGCATCTCGCTGCCCTCCCGATCAACGCTTCTTGCCGGTCCGGCGGCGCCGGACGATCTGACGGTCGCTGGGCTTGTGTGCCCGGCGGGTCCGCCCCTCCGGGCGGCCCTTGGGGTTTACCGGGTGCCGGCCGCCGGAGGACTTCCCCTCGCCGCCGCCGTGCGGGTGGTCGACCGGGTTCATCGCGACACCGCGCACGGACGGGCGCTTGCCCTTCCAGCGCAGCCGCCCGGCCTTGCCCCAGTTGATGTTGGACTGCTCCGCGTTGCCGACCTCGCCCACGGTGGCCCGGCAACGCACGTCGACGTTGCGGATCTCGCCGGACGGCATGCGCAGCTGCGCCCAGCTGCCTTCCTTGGCGACGAGCTGCACGCGAGCCCCCGCCGACCGGGCGATCTTGGCGCCGCCGCCGGGCCGCAGCTCGATCGCGTGGACAACGGTGCCGACCGGGATGTTCCGCAGCGGCAGGTTGTTGCCCGGCTTGATGTCGGCCCGGTGCCCGGACTCGACCGAGGCGCCCTGCTCCAGGCGGGTGGGCGCGAGGATGTAGCGCTTCTCGCCGTCCGCGTAGTGCAGCAGGGCGATCCGGGCGGTGCGGTTTGGGTCGTACTCGATGTGCGCGACTCTCGCCGGCACGCCGTCCTTGTCCCAGCGCCGGAAGTCGATCAGCCGGTACTGCCGCTTGTGCCCGCCGCCCTGGTGCCGGGTGGTGGTCCGGCCGGAGTTGTTGCGCCCGCCCTTCCTCGGCAGCGGACGCACCAGCGACTTCTCCGGTTCGGACCGCGTGATCTCGACGAAGTCGGCCACGCTGGCGCCGCGGCGGCCCGGTGTAGTCGGCTTGTACTTGCGGATTCCCATATCTCGTCCTCATCCGTCGTCCGGTCAGGAGACCGGGCCTCCGAAGATGTCGATGCGCTGGCCAGGGGCGACCGTCACGATCGCGCGCTTGGTGTCCGGCCGCTTGCCGGTGCCGAAGCGGGTGCGCCGCCGCTTGCCTTCCCGGTTCAGCGTGTTGACGCCGGTCACCTTGACGTTGAACACCTTCTCGACCGCGATCTTGATCTCGGTCTTGTTCGCGTCGGGCGCCACCAGGAAGGTGTACTTGTTCTCATCGAGCAGGGCGTAGGTCTTCTCGGACACGACTGGCCCGCGCAGCACGTCGCGGGGATTCTTCTGAATCGTCGGCATCTACGCCGCCCCCTCCTCGGTGACCCGCTGCGTGCCGGCCTTGCGCGGAGCGGCCTCCACGTCCGACGCAGCGGCCGGATCGGCGTCCGGGACCGGCTCCGCATTCTCCGTAACGGTCGCCTCGCCGCCGGTCGACTGGACGTCCGCCGAAACCGCTGTCTTCCCGTCTTGCTGGGCGGCGCGCCCGCCGGAGAGGAACGCTTCCAGGGCGGCCTGGGTGAAGACCACGTCGTCCGCGCACAGCACGTCGTACGTGTTGAGCTGGTCTGCCGGGATCAGGTGCACCCGAGGTGCGTTGCGCAGGCTCTTCGTGGTCACGTCGTCGCCGCGCGCGACGACGACCAACACGTGCCGGCGGTCGGTGAGCCGAGCGAGGGCGGCGAGAGCCGACTTGGTCGACGGTGCGTCGCCGTCGACGAGCCGGTCCACCACGTGCACCCGGCCGTATGCCGCGCGGTCCGAGAGGGCCCCACGTAGCGCGGCCGCCTTCATCTTCTTCGGTACCCGCTGCGCGTGGTCGCGCGGCGTCGGCCCGTGTACCACGCCACCGCCGGCGAACTGCGGTGCCCGGATGGAGCCCTGCCGGGCGCGGCCGGTCCCCTTCTGCCGGTAGGGCTTGCGCCCGCCGCCGGAGACCTCGCCCCGGGTCTTCGTGCTGTGGGTGCCCTGTCGGGCCGCCGCCAGCTGCGCCACGACCACCTGGTGGATCAGCGGGACGTTGACCTGCGCTGCGAAGACGTCGGGCGGTAGCTCGACGCTGCCGGACTTGTTGCCGGCTGCGTCGGTGACGTCGATCGTCGTCATGCCTCTCCCTTCGCTGCGGTCTTGACC
This sequence comes from Jiangellaceae bacterium, assembly GCA_014534205.1. Classification (GTDB taxonomy): domain Bacteria; phylum Actinomycetota; class Actinomycetes; order Jiangellales; family Jiangellaceae; genus JACVRX01. The sequence continues at coordinate 2,386 of JACVRX010000006.1, read as the reverse complement.
AGGACGAGCCCGCCGTTCGGGCCGGGGACCGCACCGGTGATCAGCAGCAGACCCTTCTCGGCGTCCACGGAGTGCACGCGCAGGTTCTGCGCGGTCACCCGGACTCCGCCCAGCCGGCCGGGCATCTTCTGACCGCGGAACACCCGCCCCGGGGTCGCGGCGCCGCCGATCGACCCGGGTGAGCGGTGCTTGCGCTCGACGCCGTGCGAGGCGCGCAGGCCGGCGAAGCCGTGCCGCTTGACCACGCCGGCGAACCCCTTGCCCTTGCTGGTGCCCACGACGTCGACCCGCTGGCCGGGCTCGAACAGCTCCACCGTGAGTTCCTGGCCCAGCGCGTATTGCGACGCGTCGGCGGTGCGCAGCTCGACGGTGTGCCGGCGGGGTGTCACGCCGCTCCTGTCGAAATGGCCCTTCATCGGCTTGGTGACCTTGCGCGGGTTGGGCGCCCCGTAGGCGATCTGGACCGCGTCGTACCCGTCGGTCTCCGGCGTGCGCACCTGGGTGACCACGCACGGCCCTGCCTTGACGACGGTCACCGGGACAACCCGGTTGTTCTCGTCCCAGACCTGGGTCATGCCGAGCTTCTCGCCCAGCAAGCCCTGGACAGTCGCGTTGACATTCATCGCCTGCCGCGTCCCGCTTAGAGCTTGATCTCGATGTCGACGCCCGCCGGCAGGTCCAGCCGCATCAGCGAGTCGACCGTCTTCGGCGTCGGATCGATGATGTCGATGAGCCGCTTGTGCGTACGCATCTCGAAGTGCTCCCGGCTGTCCTTGTACTTGTGCGGCGCGCGGATGACGACGTAGACGTTCTTCTCCGTCGGCAACGGCACCGGGCCGGCGACCTGCGCACCGGTGCGCGTGACCGTGTCGACGATCTTTCGCGCCGACGAGTCGATGACCTCGTGGTCGTACGCCTTGAGCCGGATGCGGATCTTCTGTCCCGCCATGGCTTTGCCTGTCGCCTTCTCTCCATGCCGTTGGTTCCGTGCCGTGCCGGCGCCTGTTCGCGGCGGAGCCGCCGACCCCCGCGGTCGGGCGTGTCGCGACCGGCAGGCGTAACCGGCCGATGTGGACTCGTGCGGATCGGGGGACTCGGACGGACCCGGCGGACACCGGGCGTCGGTGGGAGGTCTCCGGTCCGGGCTCGACGGGGACGAACCCGCGTCGCGCACCCCGGCGGCCTCCGCCGAAGCAACCTGGTCAGTATGCCAAACGCTTCCGCCACTGACCAATCGCGCTGCTCGGAATGACCACGTTCACCACCCCTGTGGGTACATCACCAGGCTTACAGGCCTGGTGATGTACGGGCAGGCGTGGTGTACGTGGTCATTCCGGAAGCGCTACTTGAGGATCTTCGTGACGCGGCCGGCGCCGACGGTGCGGCCGCCCTCCCGGATCGCGAACTTCAGCTGCTCCTCCATGGCGATCGGCTGAATCAACTCGACCGTCATGTCGGTGTTGTCGCCCGGCATGACCATCTCGGTGCCCTCGGGCAGGGTCACTACGCCAGTCACGTCCGTGGTGCGGAAGTAGAACTGCGGCCGGTAGTTGTTGAAGAACGGGGTGTGCCGGCCGCCCTCGTCCTTGGACAGGATGTAGACCTGCGCCTCGAACACCGTGTGCGGCGTGATCGTGCCGGGCTTGACGACGACCATGCCGCGCTCGACATCCTCCTTCTTGGTGCCGCGCAGCAGCAGCCCCACGTTCTCACCGGCGCGGGCGTCGTCGAGGACCTTGCGGAACATCTCGACGCTGGTGACGACAGTCTTCTGCGACTTCTCCCGGATGCCGACTATTTCGACTTCCCCCATCGGCTTGAGGACGCCGCGCTCCACCCGGCCCGTCACTACAGTGCCGCGGCCGCTGATCGTGAAGACGTCCTCGATCGGCATGAGGAACGGCTTGTCGATATCGCGCACCGGCTCGGGAATGAAGTCGTCGACGGCGCTGAGCAAGTCGTCCACCGACTGCGTCCACTGTGGGTCGCCCTCGAGCGCCTTGAGCGCCGACACGCGCACGACCGGCACGTCGTCGCCGGGGAACTCGTAGGTCGAGAGCAGCTCGCGCACCTCGAGCTCGACCAGCTCGAGGATCTCCTCGTCGTCGACCATGTCGGCCTTGTTCAGCGCGACGACGATGTAGGGCACGCCCACCTGGCTGGCGAGCAGCACATGCTCTTTTGTCTGCGGCATCGGGCCGTCAGTCGCCGCTACCACCAGGATCGCGCCGTCCATCTGAGCCGCACCGGTGATCATGTTCTTGATGTAGTCGGCGTGGCCCGGACAGTCGATGTGGGCGTAATGCCGATGGGTCGTCTCGTATTCGACGTGGGCCGCGGTGATGGTGACAATCTTGGACTTGTCCCGGACCGTTCCCCCCTTGGC